>DUWA01000197.1 GCA_012840755.1 Mycoplasmatota bacterium
CTATAACATATCACTTTTATTTTTATTACTTTTTTGTCTCACATCATTTACAAACGTACAAATGTAAATATAATGAACGTATATTATAATTATTTTATTACATAATATTAACTGAAAGGAAAGTGTTTATGGATATTGATATAAGAAAAAGCATATATGCAAACTTTGAAAATACAGATCATAAAGAAATAAAAGAATCTATAGAAAGTTCTATTGCATCAAAAGATGAGATGGTTTTACCTGGATTAGGTGTTTTTTTTGAGATATTATGGAATAATTCATCTGCTAATGAGAAAGATGACATAACAAGCAAAATTAAAAGTAGTTTATAAACCACTTTTATTTTAAAACTTTTATTTCATTGGCAATAAGTTGATATTTATCAAATCTCTTTTCTACTTTTACATTTACTAAAAGTATATCGCCTACAGATATATTTTTATTTTGCTCATAAACTTTTGGAAATAAAACTAAATCAACATTGTCAGCTTCATCACTTGCTGTTATAAACATCATAGTATTTTTATCTTTAGTATCAATTTTTTTTATTCTATCAACCATTATAATTATATCAATATATGTATTAAAGTATTTTTTTATTTCTTTAATAGTGATTTTTTTATTTAAATTACTTCTATATGCAGTAACAGGATGATTGGTAAGATAAAATCCAAATACTCTTAATTCATTATCCATAAGTGTTTTCAAATCATATTCTTGTTTATATTCAATAATTGGTTTTAAAGACTCATCACTACTTAATAAAGCACCTATTTCACCATAATTAATTATTACATCTAAATTATCATGTAATGTTTTATTATTAATACCAAAGCTATTAAAACAACCAGCATCAATTAAATTTTCAATAATTTTTTTATTTATATTCTTTTTGTTACATCTAAATACAAAATCATATATATCTTTAAATCTTCCTTTTTTTCTTTCCTCTAATATGTTTTCAGCTACAATATTTCCAATACCTTTTATATTAGTTAAAGGATAACGAATTCCATCTGATTCAATTGCATAATCACTACCACTCAAATTTATATCTGGCTTTAATACCTCAATATTATTTACTTTCGCCTCATAAATATACTCTTTAGTTTTTACTTCACTACCTATCGCTGCTGATAGTAAATGTTTTATAAAAACGTTTGGGAATTTTGCTTTCAAATATGCCATTTTATACGATATTATTCCATATGCAACAGCATGTGCTCTATTAAAACCATATGATGCAAACTTAAGTATCAATCCATATACTTTATCCGATATTTCTTTTGAATAACCTTTTTTTATACTTCTAGTAATAAATTTTTCTTTTTCCTCTAACAATATATCTTCTTTTTTCTTACTCATTGCACGTCTTAATAAATCAGCTTCTCCCAAAGAATAATCAGCCATTATATTGGCTATTTGCATTATTTGTTCCTGATATATAATTATGCCATAAGTATTTTTTAATACTGGTTCTAATGTCGGATGAATATAGTCAATTTTTTCTTTACCATTTTTTCTTCTAATGTAGGTCTCTATATTATTCATAGGTCCAGGTCTATATAAAGCAAGAGATGCTACTACATCTTCAAAATTAGTAGGTTTAAATTTCCTTAAAAAATTCATCATACCATCTGATTCAAACTGAAATATCCCTTTTGTATTAACTTCATTAAATATTTTAATAGCGTCATTATCATCTAAAGGAATATTATCAAAAGAAATAAATTTTACTTCATCTAGTATGTCATTTATAAGAGTCAAGTTTTTTAAACTAAGAAAATCCATTTTTAAAAGTCCTATATCTTCAAGGTGTTCCATAGAATAAGCTGTTGTATAAAGTCCGTTATGATTTCTATCTAAAGGTATAACTTCATCTAAATCAACATTTGACATAACGATTCCTGCCGCATGTATAGAAGTATGCCTTTTTAAGCCTTCAAATCGTGAAGCAATTTTATACATCTTTGTAAGCTCAAAATTATTAGCAAGCATCTCTTTTATTCGTGGATTATTATTATAATTATCAATCAAATTAAGTCTTGAATCAATGTTTTTACAAAGTTTATCCACTATGTCTAGATTGATATTAATAGCTCTTGATACATCTCTTATTGCTTGTTTAGCACCTAATGTCCCAAATGTAATTATTGGGGCAACCTTTTTGTTCCCATATTTTTCTATACAATAGGTTATCACTTCATCTCTTCTTGTATACTCAAAATCAACATCTATATCAGGCATTGTAATTCGTTCAATGTTTAAAAATCGTTCAAAAAACAAATTATATTTTATTGGATCTACAGTGGTAATACCCAAAAGAAATGCTACTAAAGACCCCGCAGCAGATCCTCTTCCTGGGCCAACTAATATTTTATTATCTTTTGCATATTTTATATAATCATGAACGATTAAAAAATAATTGCAAAAACCCATTTTGTTTATTATTTCTAATTCATATTTAACTCGTTCTACATAAATACGCCCAACTCTACTACCAAATATTTTACGCATTCCATTTTGACATAATATTTTTAAATACGAATAACTATCTAATCCATCTGGACAATTATATACAGGTAGTAGGTTGTTATTAAAAGGTATTACTATATTACACATATTTTCAATTTTATAATTATTATCTAAATCATATGGATATTTTTCTTTAATATAATTAAAATCTCTTAGCATATTATTGTTGCTATTTTCAAAATAGATCTCATCTTCTGTCTTACCGTTTTTAATTAGTGTTAAATAATTTATGTATTGCGCATCTTCTTTATTAAAGTATAATATACTATTCATATAAACTAAATTTTTATAATTAAGTTTTAATCTTTCCTCATTGTTTTTATAACTTATGAATATTTCTTTGTAAATTTTATTTAAATCATTGTATTTATTAATACTATCATATGGAACAATACATATAATATCATTAGCATGTTGTGCTAAAATGCTTTCGTTAAGTTCTTTTTCTGATTTAATAGTGCTTATTTTAATAATATTTTTATAACCATTATAATTCATTGCATATAAGATAACTATATAATTATCAATTTTTATCTCCAATCCAATAATTGGTTTTATATTATTTTTCCTACATGCAATATAAAAATCCATAACACCATACATATTGTTATCTGTTATTGTTAAAGTTTTTATATTGTTTTCTTTAGCATAATCTATAAGATCACTTACCTTTATCATACTCTCTAATAAAGAGTTATGTGTCTTAATATATAGTGGTACATAATTCATAGCATCACATCCATCTTAATTTTACTATAGTTTTTGTTTTTTTAAAACATTTTATTTATATTTTGTTTGACTTATTGCCAATATTATGATAAAGTTATATGGCGTAAGTAATCACAAGGAGGAATTAACATGGCTAAGAAAATAACAGAAAAAAAACCAATGTTTGGTAATATTAGATCTCATGCCCTGAATGCAACTAGACGTGCTAGAAAACCAAATTTACAAAAAGTAACTTTAGATAACGGACAATCAGTAATGATGAGTGCTAGAGAACTTAGAACTTTAAAAAAAGATAGCAAATAAACTTAGTAGATGCTATTCTTTTTTTTATATTAAAAGAAACTATTTTTTTTTTAGTTTCTTTTTTTGGTATATATATTACAATTACTTTTTCAATACTTCTTTTAAAAATTTACCAGTGTAACTTTTTTCATTTTTGCTGATTTCTTCTGGAGTTCCAACTGCAACAATTTCTCCACCTCTATCTCCACCCTCTGGTCCTAGGTCTATAATGTAATCTGAAACTTTCATAACATCTAAATTATGTTCAATAACTAACACTGTATCTCCATTTTCTACTATTCTTTGTAAAATAAGAAGAAGTTTTTTTATATCATCTGTGTGTAGTCCGGTTGTAGGTTCATCTAAAATAAATAAACTTTTACCTGTTGGTTTTTTTTGTAATTCTTTAGCTAGCTTAACTCTTCCAGCTTCTCCTCCTGATAATGTTGGTGCACTTTGACCAAGTTTTATATAAGAAAGTCCAACATCCATAAGCATTTGGAGCTTATTTTTAACTTTAGGAATGTTTTCAAAAAATTCATAAGCCTCTTCTACACGCATCTCAAGTACATCATGAATGTTTTTATCTTTATATTTTATATCTAATGTTTCTCTGTTATATCTAGTGCCATCACATACCTCACAAGGAACATAGACATCCGGTAAAAAGTGCATCTCTATTTTTTTAACACCATCTCCCCAACATGCTTCACATCTTCCACCTTTTACGTTAAATGAAAATCTTCCTTTATCATAACCCCTTATTTTTGCTTCTTTAGTTGCCGTAAACACATCTCTTATATCATCAAAAACGCCTGTATATGTAGCCGGGTTACTTCTTGGAGTTCGTCCAATTGGTGCTTGCGATATATCAATAACTTTGTCGATATATTCTAATCCTTTCACAGATTTATATTTACCTGGTTTTTCTTTTACTTTATATAGGTTATTGGAAACCAACTTATATAAAGTCTCATTTACAAGAGTAGATTTTCCACTACCAGATACCCCCGTTACACAAATAAAAGTATTAAGTGGAAATTTAACATTAATGTTTTTAAGGTTGTTTTCACTTGCACCTTTTATTTCTATAAACTTTCCATTACCTTTTCTTCTTATGGTTGGAATTTCAATTTTTTCTTTACCACTTAAGTACCTACCTGTTAAACTGTAATCGTTATTCATTACTTCATTCGGTGTTCCAACTGCAACAATTTCTCCACCATGCAATCCTGCACCAGGACCGATATCTACTAAATAATCGCATGACATCATCGTATCAGTATCATGTTCTACTACAATTAAAGTATTACCTAAATCTCTCATTTCTAACATAGAGTTTATAAGTCTTTGATTATCTCTTTGATGTAATCCAATACTAGGTTCATCTAACACATATAAAACACCTGTTAATCTAGAGCCGATTTGTGTTGCAAGTCTAATTCTTTGTGCTTCTCCCCCTGAAAGTGTCCCCGCACTTCTGTTTAATGTTAAATAATCAAGACCAACATTAATTAAAAAACTTAATCTTGAATTAATTTCTTTTATAATAAGTTTTGATATTTCTTTATGTTCTTTTGATAAATCTAGATTGTTAAAAAAGCCATATATTACTCCTATACTTAATTTTGTAACTTCATATATATTTTTTCCACCAATAAGAACTGATAAAACATCATTAGAAAGCCTAGCACCGTTGCAAACTGGACATGTGAGTTCTGTCATAAAACCTTCTATCCACTCTCTTATCCATCCACTTTTAGTTTCTATATATCTTCTTTCTAAATTTGTAATTATTCCTTCATATCTATCAAAAGTGTTTCTTGTATTACCATTTTTAGATATATAATTGAATGCAATTACATCTTTTGATCCATAAAGTAATATATCTAACTTTTCTTTTGGTAGTTTGTTTATAGGTATATTCATATTTATATCATAATAATTACACACTGTTTCAATTTGAGTATATATTATGTTGTTAGTATCGCTTACATTTACAGCCGTTATTGCTCCTTCATTAATACTTAATGATTTATCTGGAATTACTAAATCTTCTGAAACTTTTGATTTTATCCCTAAACCATTACATTCATCACATGCACCATATGGTGCATTAAATGAAAATAATCGTGGTTCAAGTTCAGGTAGTGAAAAATCACATTCAGGACATGCATATTTTTCACTCATTAGAAATTCTGTTTTTTCGATAACATCTATAATAACTTTTCCTTTTGATAACTTAGCTGCTGTTTCTATAGACTCATGTAATCTACTTCTAATATCCTCTTTAATAATTAATCTATCAATAACAACATCTATATTATGTTTCTTATTTTTTTCCAAAGATATTTCTTCTGATAAATCATATTCAATATTATCTACTCTTGCTCTTACATATCCGTCTTTAATAAGCTTTTCAAATAAATCTTTATGTGTTCCTTTTTCTCCATGCACAACAGGGGATAAAACCCTTATTTTAATTCCATGTTCTAAACTTAAAACTTGATTCGTCATTTCCTCTATACTTTGACTATAAATTGGCTTCTTATGTAAAGGACAATAAGGAATCCCAATACGTGCATATAATAGCCTTAAATAATCATATATTTCAGTTACTGTTCCAACGGTACTTCGTGGGTTTTTATTTGTTGTTTTTTGATCAATACTAATGGATGGACTTAATCCTTCAATACTATCCACATCTGGTTTTTCACTACCACCTAAAAACTGTCTAGCATATGCACTAAGACTTTCAACGTATCTTCTTTGACCTTCTGCATATATAGTATCAAAAGCTAAACTACTTTTTCCACTACCTGATACTCCAGTCATAACAATTAATTTGTTTTTGGGAAGTTCTATATTTATATTTTTCAAGTTATTTTCTCTTGCACCTTTTACTATTATTTTATCCATACTATTATCCTCCAAAATACTTTTGCAATTTCTTTATATATTATTGATTATACATCACGAACATTAGTTTGTAAATACAAAAAATAAGAAACACAGTGTAAAGTATTATTAAAATAAATTAATACTATCTTTCTGTGTTTATTTATTATATATTATATGATGAAAAAAGAACGTAATTTGAAATTTGTTCTTTTAATTTTGATTTATAAAATTATTATATCTTTCCTTTATCCTATCAATAGTAAATAATTTCATTATTTCATATAAATCTGGAGTCATTGATTTTGATGTAAGTGCTACACGAAGTACAGTACTAACATCGCCAACATGACCTTTATACAACTCAGGATTTTCCTTATATGCTTTTACTTCACTTGCATACCCAAGTTCTTTTGATAATTCTTTAATATTATTAAACCAAGTATCTTTATCGTTTGAATCGTTATAATATTTTTCCATGAATAAAGTGATTATTTTTTTAATTTCCTCTAGATCAGTAATTGTTTGGAATTCATATTCTTTTTCTTTAGCATAGTATAACTCATCATACATATACCATATTTGCTCTTTTATCTCACTCATCATCGCGATATCTTTTCTTGGTTTTTTTTGTTCTCTTTCAATATTAAATATGCCTTTTGAATATTCTTCATATTTATATAATAATTCGTATAGTTCTTTATCATATCTATTTGAATGCATCAGCGCTATATTATATACTTCTTCTTTTGTAAGCCTACTAATATAATTTTTTGAAATATTTAATAATTTATCTAAATCAAATAATGATCCACTAGAACTAATTTTTTTAAATTCCATTTTAAAATCATCTATAGAAGAATCCTTATTTTGCTCATACCAACTTTCAAAATTAGAATTAGCAACCGTACATAAATATAGCATAACAGCTTCAGATGGTATACCAATTTCAGAATAGTATTCAACTGCTGCTTCAGGGTCTTTTCTTTTACTTAGTTTTCTTCTACTTCCATTTTCTTCTTTTAAAAGTGGAGCAATATGTGCATACTTTGGCGCTTTAAAGCCAAAAACTTTAAATAATTGAATATGAATAGGTATGCTAGATAACCATTCATCACCTCTGATTACGTGAGTTGTTCTCATTAAATAATCATCAACTAAATGGGCAAAATGGTAAGTAGGAAGACCATCTCCTTTGATAATAATTATATCCAAATCATTTTCAGGCAATTCCATTTTTCCTTTAACTAAATCTTCAAATACGAATTTTTTATTAAAATCTCCAGGCGATTTTAATCTAATGATATACTTTTCGTTATTTTTTACTTTCTCAATAACCTCTTCACGTGTTAAATATCTATCTTTAGCATATTTACCATAATAACCAATTCTATCTTTAATCGCCTCTTGTTCTTTCCTTATCTCTTCAAGCTCTTCTTCAGTCTTAAAACATGGATATGCTAAATCGTTTTCAATTAAATGTTTTGCAAATGCTTGATATATATCCTTTCTTTTAGACTGTACATATGGTCCATACATCCCTTTTTCTTCTGTCTCAGACACAACACCCTCATCTATGGTTATTCCAAAATTAGCCAAATCTCTAACAATTGATTCAATTCCATTTTCTATTTCTCTTTTTTTATCAGTATCTTCTATTCTAAGATAAAAAACCCCACCTGTTTGTCTAGCCATCTTTCTTTCAATAAAGGATGCAAAAAGAGCACCCATATGTACAAATCCTGTAGGACTTGGTGCATAACGAGTTACAATTGCCCCTTCTTTAAGTTCTCTTTTTGGATACATCTTTTCATAATCTTCAACA
>DUWA01000198.1 GCA_012840755.1 Mycoplasmatota bacterium
CAAACATTATAATAAATAAATTTTCGGTTAACTCTATTTTATTTAAAATAAGTAAAATTATAACAGATACAATAGTTGGAATTATAAAGATTAATCCACCCATTGTTGGAGTTCCATCTTTTTTCTTATGACGTTCTTCCAAAAATACACTTACTCTCTGTCTTATCTTTAATTTTTTTAAAAATGGTATAAATAAGATTCCAAATATAGCAGATAGTATAAATCCTATCATTAGTGCTAGTACAGCTTTTGCTAAAATTAACACAACATCATCTCCTAAATATTTTCAAGCACTACTTCTTTATCATCAAAATGATATTTTGTTGTACCAATTATTTGATAATTTTCATGGCCTTTTCCAAGCACCATTAGTATATCATTTTTTTTAAGCATTTGTATACCTTTTATTATCGCTTTTTTTCGATTAATCTCTATCTCATAATTATTATTATTAAGATTATTAATCATATCGTCAATAATTTGCTTTGCATCTTCTGTTCTTGGATTATCACTAGTAAAAACCACATGGTTAGATAAATTAGTTGCTGCAATAGCCATCTCTGATCTTTTTGTTTTGTCTCTATCACCACCACATCCAACAACTGTAATTATTTTATTAGGATTTAATTTTTTTACTGCAATTAAAACATTTATAACCGCATCCGGTGTATGTGCATAATCAATTATTATAGTATTATCTTTATAATTTATTTTATCCATTCTTCCAGGTGGTGCTGATATTGATTCAAAAATTTTGCTTATTTTTTCTTTTTCAATTCCAATATCACTAAGTATTGCTATAGTAGACAATATATTATATAAATTATGCTTACCAATTAAATTAGTAGTAACAGCCATAATTGTAGATTTATTTTTTACTAAAAATTTACTATTATTTTTACTAACATTATAATCGATTATTTGATAATCACTTGACATAAAACCATATGTAATATTATTTACACCCGGTAATAAAAAATCATTTTTATATTGGCTATCAGCATTTATTATAGCTTTTCCTTTATCCTTTAGTTTTTTAAATAGTTTAATTTTAGTTTTTTTATATTCATCCATCGTTTTATGAAAATCAAGATGATCTTTTGTTAAATTAGTAAATAATGCATAATCAAATTTAATTGTTTCAACTCTTCCTAAAGACAGAGCATGACTACTAACCTCCATTACAACATATTTACACTCTTTTTCTTTACATTCTATTAACAGTTCGTACAAATCAAGAATATCTGGTGTAGTGTTATTCAGTTCTCTGATTTTATCATTTATATAAAAACCTATAGTGCCAATATATGCTGTTTTTATACCGAAATTATTTAAGCATTCATGAAGTAAATAGCATGTGGTTGTTTTCCCATTCGTTCCAGTCACACCTATTATTTTTAAATCCTTTATGTAATTATAGTAATTTTCATACAAGTAATCTTCTAAGTATTTTCTAGTATCCTTCACTATTAATGTTTCAACGTCGTATAATCCTTCCTCTACTATTACTCTAGCAGCACCGTTTTTAATTGCGTCTAAAACATATGTATGACCATCTTTATTTCCTCTAAGGGCAACAAATGTATTGCCTGGTACTATTTTTCTAGAATCCACTTTAATATTCATAATTTACTCCTTTCATACATATTTTATGAATATTTAGTTTTTTAGTTCAAAAAGAAAATATAGCATGTCTTTTATTTTAAAATAAAAGATACTAATCGTTAGTATCTTTTATATAATTTAAAACTTCCTCTTTATCACTAAAAGGAATTCTTTCATTTCCCTTTATAATAAACTCTTCATGGCCTTTCCCCAATATCAAAAGTGTATCATCTTTTTCCAATTCATTAATACCTTTAATTATTGCTTCTTTTCTATCAGTACATATTTCATAATTATTATTATAAACACCATCTATCATATCTTTAAATATGTCATCTATATTTTCATTATGAGGATCATCTATTGTTAGTATTGCTTTTTTTGACAAAGTAGTTGCTATTTGTGTCATAATTGGTCTTTTAGACCTATCACGTTCACCTGTACATCCAAATACAACATATATATCACCTTTAGTAAATTGGCGAGCAATATTTATAGATTTTTCAATTGAATCAGGTGTGTGTGCATAATCTATGATAATTAGGTTATTATTTTTATATTCTATTTTTTCCATTCTTCCTTCTGGAGGAGACAGTACAGCAATAACATCTACAATTTGCTTGTTTGTAAATTTCATATTTTTTAATATTGCAATTGCTGCAGATATATTATATAAATTAAACTTACCTATTAAATTTGTTTTAATTTTAACAATTTGATTTTCTATTTTAATATCAACAGTGGTAAAATTTTTGTTTAAACTATATTCAATTAACATAATATCACTATTATTAAATCCATATGTAATTTTATTACCAAATAAATCAAAATATTTATGATATCCATCATCTATATTTATTATTGAAACACCATCTTTTTTTAATTTTTTAAATAATAATTGTTTTGCATATGCATAATTTTCCATAGTTTTATGATAATCTAAATGATCTTGAGTTAGATTAGTAAATATTGCATAATCAAACTCAATACTATCCAATCTGCCATATGATAATCCTTGGCTGCTCGCTTCAATAACCATGGTTTTATATCCTTTATTATATGATTCTATTAAAAAGTCATATATATCTGTTATGTCGGGAGTTGAATTATTAAGATTCTTCACTTTACCATCTAAATAAAATCCTAAAGTACCTACATAAGAAGTTTTCTTATTTAATTTATTTAAAGATTCATATAATAAATATGAAGTTGTAGTTTTCCCATTGGTTCCAGTAATACCAATAATAGTCATTTCTTCTATTATTGATTTATATTCTTCTTTGAATTTATTAATTAAATATTCTCTAGTATCATTAACTATTAAAGTTTCAACTGGATAATTTCCATGTTCACAAACAATTAAAGAAGCACCATTACTTATAGCTTGCTCTATATAATCATGTCCATCACTTAATATTCCTTTAAGTGCAACAAAAATATCACCTTGAATAACTTTTCTAGAATCTGTTTTAATATAGTTTCTCATATTACACTTCCTTGCTTTAATATTATAGCATTTATATGTTTACAACACAATAAAAGTATTATACATTTGTATAATACTTTTATTTTATAATATTATAAATCCATTATTATGAACATCAATAATTACCTTAGAATTATCATTTATTTTATCATTTATAATTTCTGTTGCAATTAAAGTCTCGATATTTCTACTAACAAATCTTTTAATAGGTCTTGCTCCAAAAGATTCATCATAAGAATTTTCAACAACATATTCTTTAGCCTTTTGTGTTAAACTAATAGATATTTTTTTATCATCTAGTCTGTGTTCTATTTCTTTTATAACTTTATCTAATATTTTATAAACAATATCTTTTGTTAATGATTTAAAAATAACTATTTCATCAGTTCTATTTAAAAACTCCGGTTTGAAATTGGACCTTAATTCTTCCATCACTTTATCATGATAATCATTTTTATTTTCTAATATATAATTACTGCCTAAATTTGAGGTCATAATTACTATAGTATTTTTAAAATCCACTGTTCTTCCTTGTGAATCTGTTATATGACCATCATCTAATATTTGAAGCATAATGTTAAATATATCTTTGTGTGCTTTTTCAATCTCATCAAATAAAACTATACTATATGGATTTCTTCTGACAGCCTCTGTTAGTTGTCCGCCTTCATCATACCCCACATAACCAGGAGGTGCACCTACTAATCTAGCTACTGAGTGTTTTTCCATATATTCGCTCATATCAATTCTAACCATATGTCGATCATCATCAAAAAGTTCATATGCTAGCGTTTTAGCAACCTCTGTTTTTCCAACACCTGTTGGACCTAAAAATATAAATGATCCAATAGGTCTTTTAGGATCTTTAATTCCCGCTCTAGCCCTTATTATAGCATCGCTAACAAGTTTAATGGCATCATCTTGTCCTATTACTCTTTTTTTCATATTATTCTCAAGATTCAGTAATTTTTCCTTTTCTCCACCAACAAGTTTTTGTATTGGTATATTTGTCCATTTTGATATAATTCTTGCAATGTCTTCATCACTTACTACATCGCTTAAAATATTCTTTTCATTGTTATTTTGTAATTCTTCTAATTCTTTTTCTAATGTAGGTATTACTCCGTGTCTAAGTCTAGCAGCCGTTTCTAAATCATAGTTATTTTCAGCTTGCTCTAGCTTAAATTTACTCTTTTCGATTTCATCCTTTTTAATTTTTATTTTCTCATTAGTCTTTTTCTCATATTCCCATTGGGTCTTTAATTTTTCTTCCTCTTTTTTCAGTATTAATATTTTATCTTTTAATTCTAGTACTCTTTTTTTGCTAGATTCATCTTTATCTTTTTTAATTGCCTCTAGTTCAATTTCTTTTTGCATAATGTCTCTTGTAAGTGTATCAATTTCAACTGGTACTGAATCCATTTGAACTTTGATAGTAGCACATGCTTCATCTACTAAATCAATTGCTTTATCTGGTAAAAAACGATCAGTTATATATCTATCTGATAATGTTGCAGCTGCTATTAATGCTTTATCTTTTATTGTAACCCCATGAAATACTTCGAATCTTTCTTTTAATCCCCTTAGAATAGTTAGAGTATCCATAACATTTGGTTCTTTTACTAATACTTTTTGGAATCTTCGTTCCAATGCACCGTCTTTTTCTATATACTTCCTATATTCGTTTAATGTTGTAGCACCAATTAGTCTAATTTCACCTCTTGCTAGCATAGGTTTTAACATGTTTGAAGCATCAATTGCTCCATCAGCTCCAGCACCAACAATCATGTGAATTTCATCAATAAACATAATAATATCGCCATCTGATTCTTTAATTTGTTTTAAAACAGATTTTAATCTTTCTTCAAATTCACCACGATATTTAGCTCCCGCTATCAATGCTCCCATATCAAGTTCCCATATTTTTTTATTCTTTAGACTGTTTGGAACATCACCTTTTATAATGCGACTTGCAAGACCCTCGACGATAGCTGTTTTTCCAACACCTGCCTCACCTATTAAAACTGGATTATTTTTAGATTTTCTAGACAGTATACGGGTAATATTTCTAACTTCCTCATCTCTTCCAATTACAGGGTCGATTTTACCATCTATTACATTTTTAGTTATATCTCTTCCATATTTTTCTAATACATCTTCATTTGTATTATCACTAAAATCCATAATATGCCTCCTATTTATAAAATATATTAATTACTAGATTTTATACTATAATTATAAAACAAAAACTAGCAGTCGTCAAGCCTGAGTGCTAGTTTTTTTTATTTTCGCTAGTTATTGTCTTATTTTTTTAAAATTATCATTTTCCACATTGTTATCAAAAGTATTATTACATATTTGTTCATATAAGGTTAACATAAAATCAAGTTCCTTGTTTGATTGCTCTTTTATATATTCTGCAAATTCTTTGACTTTATTATTACTAATAAAATCAAAATATTTTTCTCTATCCTCTTTCCTTATAACAATTGG
>DUWA01000199.1 GCA_012840755.1 Mycoplasmatota bacterium
AATAAAATTATAATTTATATTAAGAAAAAAATCTTCATAATTAACATGTTTAATGATATCTTACCGTACATAATAATAATTAATGATAATCTCAACAAGAATGCGAGGACATTGAAATATTGAAAAAGTATTACTATTACTGCCAGAAATCACAACAAGCGACAAAAGAAATTGAAAAATACGTCAAGTGGTATAACACTCAACGTATTCAAAAGAAATTAGGATATGTTTTCATATCAATACAAACTTAAATTTTTAAGTTAAATTATTTTTTATTTAGTGAGTACTTGACAGGTACTAGTTATCAAACATTTTATTTATTTTCTTCTTTTAAATAATTTAAAAAGCTTTTCCCTATTACAGGTAAATCAACATTGAAATTATCTGCTATGGTAGCACCAATATCAGCAAAAGTATTTAAATCTTCTAATTTGCCGTTTTTTTCAAATAATTTTGAATAAATAAGAACAGGAACTTTTTCTCTAGTATGATCAGTTCCACTATATGTTGGATCATTTCCGTGATCTGCTGTGATAATTAATAAATCATCACTATTTAGATTATTTAATATACTTGGTAAATAATTATCAAATTCTTTTATTGCAGTTGCATACCCCTCTTTATTTCTTCTGTGACCATATAATGAATCAAAGTCATTTAGATTAGCAAAACATAATCCAACAAAATCATAATCTATAATATCTAAAATTTTATTTATTCCTTCTAGATTATCTTTAGTTTTATATGATTGACTTATTCCCCTATCATTATATATATCTGCAATTTTACCAATTGAAATAACTTCGTAATTGTTTTTAATTAAATTATCTAACACAGTTGTTCCTTCAGGATCAAGGGCATAATCTTTTCTATTTTCCGTTCTAATAAATTTTCCTGGCTCACCTATAAAAGGACGAGCAATTACTCTACCAACTTTCCACTCATCTTTTAAAGTTATTTCCCGGGCAATTTTACAGATGTTATACAGTTCATTTACGCTGATTATTTCTTCATGTGCAGCGATTTGAAGGACAGAGTCTGCTGATGTATACACAATTATACCACCTGTCGAAATATGTTCTTTACCGTATACCTCGATAATTTCAGTACCACTGGCAGATATATTTCCCAAAACTTTTCTATTCGTTTTATTTTCCAGTTCGATAATTAGATCTTTTGGAAAACCATTTTCATGAAAAGTTTTAAAAGGTATTTTAGTTTCAATTCCCATAATCTCTAAATGCCCTGTTAAAGTGTCTTTACCGATACTAATCGGATTAGCTTTAGTGAAAAAACCGACTTCATTATAATTTGTATCATATACCAGATCATATAATCCTAATGATTTTAAATTATCAAAATCATATTCTACACTATCTTTAGTGTGTTTAAATGTATTAGCACCTACATCATTAAACTTATAAGCATCGTCTGCTTCACCAACACCAAGTGAATCAAGTACTATTAAAAATATTCTTTTGAATTTCATATAATTTACCCCTTTATTTTATTCTTCCTTTTATTTCTGTATTGATTACATTAATTACTTTAGAAAAATCGATATCTCTAAATCCATATTTTACTTTATCTTCTAAATAAGACTGTTCATTATTCTTCATAAAATTATTATCAAGTAAATTAATATCTAGTAACTTCCTATCAATTTCCCCAAATCTTTCGAAATTGTGTTCGAGATACATGTCTACTAATTTTGAATCATATATTGAGTTATTAATTAAGAAATATAGATCATAAAAGTCTTTGTATCTCCTCATTTCTTTTCTCATTTTTTTATTTTTTTCATAATTCTTTAATATAACATATATTTTATTTGCGATATGTTGTTCAATTGGAATAGTATTAATTTTATACTCAACATCTCGTTTCATTATAATAGGTAATGGTTTTTCAATCTTTTTATACGTATTTTCTTTTTTTAAATCTATTTTTATCATATGTTGTATTTTATCGAAATTACATATGATTTTAAAATTAGTTGTTTCATTGGTTGTAATAAATTTTTCCTTTAAACTAAATTTTATATCATCAATTTGATTATTTATCGTTTTTTCAATTATATATGAAGAATCAATAATATCTAAATATGAGACAATATCAAGATCAGTAATTGGTCTATGTAAATTATGTGTGTTGGCAAGTTGTGACATACTCCCATTTACTACAAATGTTTCATTGTGATTATACATTAATCTTTTAAGAAAACTTCGTAAGAAATAATAAGTATAGGCATAATTATTGTGTATATTTAATCTTTTTGATTCGTTACTTAAATAACCTTTTAATTTGTTACTATTTTCAAATTCCATATTAATTCTCCTAACTATCCATGTGGGTGAAAATCTTTATAATCTTTTTTTATCTTTTCTTTTGATATATGTGTGTATATTTGAGTTGTTGATATATTAGAATGTCCTAATAATTCTTGTATACTTCTTAAATCAGCACCATACTCAAGTAAATGTGTAGCAAATGAGTGTCTAATAGTATGAGGTGAAAAGTCTGTTTTTATTCCATTTTCCTTAGCAATTTTTTTCAAATTCTTAAAAAAACCTTGTCTTGTCATTTTTGTTCCATGATTATTAATAAAAATATAATCACTATTACCTTTTATTAGCATGTTAGGTCTATGTTCATAAATATATATTTTTAATGCTTCACATGCGTATTCTCCAATAGGAACAATTCTTTCTTTACTTCCTTTTCCAAATACTCTAATTATTGCCATATCTAAATCAATATCATTTAGCTTTAAATTGATAAGTTCTGATACTCTAAGACCACTAGAATACATAAGTTCTATCATTGCTTTATTTCTGTAATCAAATTTAGTGTTTAGTTTTATATTTAATAGTAGATTAATTTCGTTAATACTAAGTGCTTTAGGGATACTCTTTCTTGTTTTGGGTAATTCTATTTTTTCCATTGGATTATGATCGATCACCTTTTCAATCATTAAATATTTAAAAAAACTTCTTAAAACTGATATATAGTGAGAAATTGTTTTTGAACTCAACCCTTCTGCTATGAGATGGCGTAAAAAAGAAGAGATTGTTTCTTTAGAAATTTCAGCTTGTGTGTTTTTAGAATATATATAATCAAAAGTTTTATTTAAGGTTCTTATATATGAATCTATGGTATTTGCACTATATTTTTTATCTATATATAAATAACTACTAAAATCTCTAATATGGTTTTTAATATCTAACATATTATCACCTACTATGATTTAATTATAACAAAAAGACTATAAAAAAACAAATTAATTTGTTAAAATATAATAGAGGTGTTATATGGAACCATTAGCTATTAAATTAAGACCAAATTTATTATCAGATGTAGTTGGTCAAAAACATTTGATTGGGGAAAATAAGATAATATATAATTTAGTTAAGAATAAAAAAATTTTTTCAATGATTCTTTACGGAAAACCAGGAATTGGTAAAACTACTCTTGCACTAGCTATTGTAAATGAACTTAAATTAGAACATAGAATGCTTAACGCAGTGATTAATAATAAAAAAGATTTTGATAATGTAATATATGAGGCAAACATATATGGCGGATTAGTAGTCATTATGGATGAAATTCATCGACTTAATAAAGATAAGCAAGATCTGTTATTACCACATTTAGAAAGTGGATTAATAACATTAATCGGAATGACAACATCTAATCCTTATCATAAAATAAATCCTGCTATAAGAAGCAGATGTCATATATTTGAACTAAAGGAGTTAGAAAAAGAAGATATAGAATATGCAATTAAAAGGACTATTGGTAATAGTAAGTTAGATAATATTAGTATTGATGATGAGTCTATTAGTCTTATTGCAAGTTTATCAAGCGGAGATTTAAGATATGCATATAATTTGTTAGAGATGGCTTATTATTCATCTAACGGGGTTATAGATAAGGAAATAATTACTGATTTGTGTTCAAAACCAAATTTCTTTCATGATAAAGATGAAGATGGTCATTATGATGTATTAAGTGCTTTTCAAAAATCTATTCGAGGAAGCGATGTTGATGCAGCTCTACATTATTTAGCACGATTAATTGAGGCGGAAGATTTAGATAGTATATATAGAAGAATGACTGTGATTGCATATGAGGATATTGGCCTTGCTAATCCTAGTATGGGTCCTAAGGTTGATGCTTGTATTAATGCTTGTGAAAGATTGGGGCTACCTGAGGCTAGAATACCACTAGGAGTAGTAGTGATTGAACTTGCCCTATCCCCTAAATCTAATTCAGCACATATTGCTCTAGATAGAGCTATTGAGGATATAAGAATGGGTAACACTGGAAATGTTCCAAATCATATTAAAACTAATTCAAAAGATTATTTATACCCTCATAATTATCCTAATTCATATGTAAAGCAAGATTATCTACCCGAAAATATTAAAAATAAGAGTTATTATTTTCCTAAGACAACAAGCATGTATGAACAAAATTTAAAAAAAGTCTATGATAATTTAAAAAAAATCAAGAAAATTTAGATTAATAAATATACAAGAAAAATATTATAATATCTGGTTTATAACTATAAACAAAAATAGTATTTCAATGAAAGAAATACTATTTTTAATTGGTTCTATAATATTTGGTGTGGATGA
>DUWA01000021.1 GCA_012840755.1 Mycoplasmatota bacterium
AAAAAAACAAAACACAAATATAATATAAAAAAACATAAATAGTTAATATTAAAATATTAAAAAAAATAAAAAAAACGATAAAAAATAATTTTCGAAAAATCAAAAAAACGCTTTTTTTATTAAAAAAAATAGAAAAAACAAACAAAAAAATTAGGCATTTGCTTTGAAAAAAAAGGAAAAAACCTAAAAAGTCAAAAATATAAAAAAAATAAAAAAATGATAAAAAAGCAAATGTAAAGTTTTTTAAAAAATAAAAAAAACTTTTTTCTTTGTAAATTAAAGGCAAACCTCAATTCGGCGAACAAATGTTTGAAAAAAAGTGTTGACAAGGTATATTTTAGGTGCTAATATAAACTCATAAACAAGTAGGGAGGGTATTTATGTTAGAATTAGAAGAAAGATTAATTAATTTAAAAGTTGTCAAAAGAGATGGCAAAAAAGTTGATTTCAACGGAACCAAAATAGCGATTGCTATAAAAAAAGGTTTTGATAGTTTAATAGAAGAAGATTTAGAGTTTAAACCTGATAATACTAAGTATACTGAAAAGGATGTAAATGTTGTATACCATAAAGTATTAGAAAGAATAGAATCAGATTATAAAGAATTAGAAAAAATAAAAATAGAAAAAATTCAAGATTTCATAGAAGAAGAATTACAAAATAATGGATATGGGGATGTATATAAAAACTTTTCAGAATATCGTGAAAGAAGAAATCAATCTAGACAAATGTTTTTTGATGAAAAGAAAAAACATAAATTTTTAAAAGCACTTGAAAATCTGGGACTTAAATCTTCTAGTGAAGAAGATGCAAAAAGAGAAAATGCTAATGTTGATGGGGATACTGCAATGGGTACGATGCTTCAATATGGGAGCACAGTATCAAAAGAATTTGCTAAAGCATATTTAATGAAACCAAAATTTTCAGAGGCACATGAAAATGGGACAATTCATATTCATGACATGGATTTTATACCAATGGGGACAACAACATGTTGCCAAATCGATTTAAATAAATTATTTAAAAACGGTTTTTCTACTGGTCATGGTCATTTAAGAGAACCAAAAGACATAATGTCATATAGTGCTCTTGCAGCAATTTGTATTCAATCAAATCAAAATGATCAACATGGTGGGCAAAGTATTCCAGCATTTGATTATTATTTAGCACCGGGAGTATTATGTACATTTAAAAAACAATATAAACAAAGTATATCTGAATTGTTATTGTTTACTGAGTTTAATAATTTTATAAATATGGATAAAATCGTAAAAGAAATTGATAAAATAGAATCAGTAGAGTTCGATGCAGAAATATTAGATCAATATTCTAAAAATATCGATCAAGTTAAAAAAATATTTAGAAGCGCTTACAAAAGTGCTATTGTTAAAACGGATAGAATTACATATCAAGCAATGGAAGCATTTATTCATAATTTAAATACAATGCACTCTAGAGCAGGAGCTCAAGTTCCGTTTTCATCTATAAATATGGGTACTGATACTTCTCCTGAAGGAAGAATGGTTATTAAGAATTTTTTACTTGCTACAGATTCTGGTCTTGGTAAAAATGAAACACCTATTTTTCCAATTTCAATTTTCAAAGTAAAAGAAGGAATCAACTATAATCCAGAAGATCCAAATTATGATTTATTTAAGTTAGCTTGTAGAGTTTCAGCTAAAAGATTATTTCCAAACTTTTCATTTATAGACTCACCATTTAATATTCAATATTATAAAGAAGGTGATTATAATACTGAAGTTGCTTATATGGGGTGTCGTACTAGAGTTTTAGGAAATACATCAGATCCAGACAAATCTATTACACCTGGTCGTGGTAATTTATCATTTACATCAATAAATTTACCAAGAATAGGAATTAAACATGGTATTGTAAGTAATGAAAATGCTGACATGGAATCGTTTTATAAAGAACTTGAAGATGTTATGGAACTTGTTAAGGATCAACTTTTAGAAAGATATGAACTTCAATGCAATAGACGTGTTTATAACTCACCATTTTTAATAGGTCAGGGAGTCTGGATTGATTCTGAGAAATTAAAACCAACAGATAGAATTAGAAGAGTATTAAAACATGGAACCTTAAGTTTTGGATTTATTGGATTAGCTGAATGTTTGAAAGCTCTAATAGGAGCTCATCATGGAGAATCAGAGAAAGCTCAAAAGTTAGGATTAGAAATTATTGGTTTCATGAGAAATAAAGCTGATGAATATTCTAAAAAATATGGTCTTAATTTCACTTTAATTGCAACACCTGCTGAAGGATTATCCGGTAGGTTTGTAAATATTGATAAAGCTGTATATGGAAAAATTAAAGGTATTACAGATAAATCATATTATACTAATTCATTCCATGTACCTGTTTATTACAATATTTCAATATCGAATAAAATTACAACAGAAGCTCCTTATCATGCTTTAACTAACGCAGGTCATATTACTTATATTGAACTTGATGGAGACACTACTAACAATATTGATGCTTTTGAAAAGATTGTTAGAACAATGAAGGAATCAGGAATTGGATATGGGGCAATAAATCACCCAGTTGATAGAGACCCTGTTTGTGGATTTACAGGTGTAATAGGTGATATTTGTCCAGGATGTAATAGGACTGAATTAGATGGTGTTAAATTTGAGAGAATCAGAAGAATTACAGGATATTTAGTTGGAACCGTTGATCGATTCAATTCTGGAAAAAGATCAGAAGAAAAAGATAGGGTAAAACATTCGTATGAAGATTAAACTTGCGAGAAATCTACAATCAGATAGTATTGTAGATGGTGAAGGAATTAGAACAGTTATATGGACTCAAGGGTGCAGTCATAACTGTGCTGGATGCCATAACCCTGACACACATAATTTTAATGGTGGTTTTTCAAAAAATATTGATGAATTAAAAGAAGAAATTAAAGGTTTGAAATTACAAGATGGAATTACATTTTCTGGTGGAGATCCAATGTTTCAAGTAGAAGCATGTAATGAAATCGCTAAATTTTGTAAAGAAATAAATTTAAATGTATGGTGTTATACAGGCTTTACTTTTGAACAACTTATTATTATGTCTAATATAAATCCTTTGATAAAAGAATTTTTAACTAATATAGATGTATTAATAGATGGCAAATTTAAAATAGAACTTAAAAGCTATGATTTGCA
>DUWA01000200.1 GCA_012840755.1 Mycoplasmatota bacterium
CCTATATTACGATTTATGATAGAAAAAAACATACCAAAAGGATTGGCTATTTTTATTATAATGGCAGTTATATTCGGAATATTTGGAATAATTATTGCACTTATTATTCCAAATTTACTTAATCAAGTTACAGAATTATTTAATGGAATAACAACATTTTTTAAGGAAATATCAATTGAGTATGATCTAAATTTTGGAACATTCCAAAATACACTTAGTGAAACATTTAATGAAATTTTAACTAAAATGAGTAAATATTTATCAGATGGTGCTGTTACAGCAATAAGTATTTCAGTAAATTATATATCAGTATTTTTAATTTCTTTTGCTGCTGGAATATATTTTTTAATCGATATGGATAAAATAAGAGAATGGGTTAAAAAATATTTAAGTAAAAAATCTATTAAATCTTTTCTTTATGTGAGAAGATTAGATACTGAAATGAAAAAATATTTAATTGGTTTTACTAAAATACTTTTTATAACAGTGTTTGAATATTCAATAGCATATACTATAATAGGTCACCCTAATGCAATATTTTTAGGGCTACTTGCTGGAATAAGTGGACTAATCCCATATTTCGGAGGCATTGCTACTAACATTATTGCAGCAGTTACTGCTTTTGCAATAAGTCCTAGTTTATTTATAAGAACTGTTATAGCCTTCATAATTCTTTCATCAATTGATGGTTATGTAATAAACCCATTAGTTTATGGTAAAAGTAACGAAGTCCATCCTATTTTAGTAATTATATCTATCTTCACAGGTGGTGTGCTATTTGGTATATTTGGAGTAATTATATCGCTACCAGTTACAATTTTAATTATTTCAACATATAACTATTTTAAAATAGATATAAATGAATACTTTGAGGAAATAAAAGAAAATAATAAAAAGAATAAAACTAGAAAAAAACCAAAAACAAATATTGACTAATATTTCAAAAAAATATATACTTAATGTATAATGATTATTTATTAAGAAGAGTACTTATAACGTTTATTTTAAGAGAGAATATAGATGGTGAGAATATTCAATAAACTTATAATGAAGACACTTAATGCTAAATAAACGTATTCTGCGTTAAAGAATAAAGTGCATGTTCGTCATGAATTAAGGTGGTACCGCGGAATTTCCGTCCTTAGTTTAGACGTTTTTTTATTATAGAAAGGATGATAACATGATACAAAAACCTAAAGGAACATATGACGTTTTTGGCAAAAACAGTAAAAAAATTATATATTTTGAGAATTTATTTAGAGAAGTAATGAGCAAATATAATTACGAATATTTTAGAACTCCTATTTTTGAGGCTAGCGAATTATTTCATAGAGGCGTTGGTGAAACTACTGATATTGTTTCAAAAGAAACATTTAATTTTAAAGATAAATCGGATAGAGACATGACTTTAAGACCAGAAGGTACAGCAGGTATAGTTAGAAGTTTTATAGAAAATAAATATTATTCAAATCCTAGTATGCCGGTTAAGATATGGTATATGGGTCCTATGTTTAGATACGAGCGCCCACAAGCAGGAAGATATAGAGAATTTTATCAATGTGGAGTAGAAGTATTTGGTAGTAATGACCCACTTGTTGATGCAGAAGTTATTAGCATTCCAGTTAATATTTATAAATTATTGGGATTTAATGGTATTAAGGTTAACATAAACACGCTTGGAGATACAGAATCAAGATTGAATTATAAAAAAGCTTTATTAGACTATTTCAAACCACATATTAATGATTTATGTGAAGATTGTAAAGCAAGATATGAAAAAAATCCGCTTAGAATATTAGATTGTAAAGTAGATGCTTCTAAATCTATTATGGATAATGCTCCTAAAATAAAAGACAATTTAACAGAAGAATCTCTTCAACACTTTGAAATGGTATGCAAGTATTTAGATTCTATGGGGATTGAATATGTAATTAAGGAAAATCTTGTCAGAGGGCTTGATTACTACACTCATACTGTATTTGAAGTTGAAGCAAATATTAAAAAATTCGGATCACAAAATGTATTATGTGGTGGCGGAAGATACAACGGTTTAGTTTCTACTCTTGACGGGCCTGACATGCCAGGAGTAGGTTTTGCAATTGGAATCGAAAGAACTCTCTTAGCACTAGATTATGAAAATATAAATTTAATAGATGAAGATGGGTTAGATATATATATTTCATACATGAGTGAAAACGAAAAGGCCTTTGCTATGAATTTAGTGAATATATTAAGATTGAGTGGTTTTAAAACAGACTTAGATTTAATTGGAAGGAATATAAAAAATAATTTTAAACAAGCAGAGAGATTAAAAGCAAAATACGTTATTATAATTGGTGAAGAAGAAATAAAAAACAATATTTTAACTATTAAAAATAATATTTCTTATGAAGAACATAAAATTAAATTTGATGATTTAATAGAATTTTTTGATACAAACATAAGTGAATAAATAGAGCTAATATACACAAATATGATTATAAATCTTATGAGGATGAGGACTTTTTATTTATTGGTGAACTACCAAGAATGTCTGATTCTAGAAAAAAAGTATTCAATAGGAGGAAACATGAAAAAAAATAATAATAACAACTTTGATATTAAAAATGTTGGACAAAAAGTTAATTTATATGGTTGGGTGGCTAAAAAAAGAAATTTAGGTGGGTTAATATTTATTGATTTGCGTGATAGAAGCGGAATCATCCAATTAGTAATAAAACCAGAATCTAAATATTATGAACTTGCTGAAACGTTGAAAAATGAGTATGTTATAAGAGCGGAAGGAATTATTTTAAAAAGAGAAAGTGTTAATAAAAATATTAAAACAGGAGAAATTGAAGTAAATGTTGACTTTTTAGAAGTAATAAATAAATCAATTGATACACCTTTTGAAATTACTAACAATACTACTGCACTAGAAGATACTAGATTAAAATATAGATATTTAGATCTTAGAAGAGAAAATTTACAAAAAAATCTTATAACTAGGCATAAAATTGTTTTGATAGCTCGTAAATTTTTAGATGAACTTGGTTTTTTAGAAATAGAAACACCTATACTTTGTAAATCAACACCAGAAGGTGCAAGGGATTATTTAGTTCCATCTAGAGTTAATAAAGGAAAATTTTATGCCTTACCACAGTCACCACAAATATTTAAACAATTATTAATGGTAGGTGGGTTAGAAAAATACTTCCAAGTTGCTAGATGTTTCAGAGATGAAGATTTAAGAGCTGATAGACAACCAGAGTTTACTCAACTAGATATAGAAGCGTCATTTGTAAAAGAAGAAGATATTATGAATATTGGAGAAGGGATTATATCGAGAATATTTAAAGAAATTAAAAATATTGATATAAAATTACCATTACCAAAAATGAAATATAATGATGCAATAAATTACTATGGTACTGATAAACCAGACCTTAGATATGATATGAAAATTAATGATATCACTGATATTTTTAAAAATACAAATATAGAGTTTTTAAAAAACATTATAGATAATAACGGAATAATTAATTGTATTGTTATAAATAATGCAAGTAATAGTTATTCTAGAAAAGATATAGATAAACTTACTGATTATGTAAAAACATATAAAGCTACAGGACTTGCATACATTAAATTTGAAGAAAAAATATCAGGAAGTATTGTAAAAAATTTATCAGATGATGAAATTTATAAATTAAAACAACAATTGAATATTAATGATAATGATTTAGTTTTAATAATAAGTGGTAATAAAGATGTTGTAAAAACAAGTCTAGGAGCATTGAGATGTAAAGTAGCTAGTGACCTAAATTTAATTAACCCAAATGATTATAAAATGCTGTGGGTAGTTGATTTTCCTTCTTTTGAATATTCTTTAGAAGAAAACAGATATTATGCTGCTCATCACCCATTTACATCTCCGAAAGATGAAGATATTGACAAATTAACAACTGATCCTGCTAATTGTTATTCTAAAGCATATGACTTGGTAATTAATGGATATGAAGCAGGTGGAGGTAGTATAAGAATTCATGATCAAGAGGTTCAAAGAAAAATGTTTGAAGCGCTTGGTTTTACAATTGAAGAAGCGAAAGAAAAATTCGGATTTTTTGTAGACGCCCTACAGTATGGAACTCCACCACATGGGGGAATGGCGTTTGGTGTAGATAGACTAACAATGCTTTTAACTGGAACAGATAATATTCGCGATGTTATAGCATTTCCTAAAACAGCTTCTGCCTCATGTCTTATGAGTGATGCTCCTAACTATGTAGATGATAAACAGTTAAAAGAGTTAAATATAAATATTGAAAAATAAGGTAAGTTTTTACCTTTTTTTAATATTATAATAAATATAATAGTTTTCTGAGATTACATGATTAAACTGTAAATAAATAGTTAATCACTAATATAGTTTTTGTAAAGAAAAATACAAAACAATCCGATTATAATTTAGAAAAAATAAAAATATTATAATTAAATGGTTTTTCAAAATATATCTTTAGCACTATAATAAAACAAAATATAAAAACATAGACTAAACAAGTATTTTTTGTTAAAATTATCTTGGTGATATTATGTTATATACTTCAATTGAAAATAAAAAAATAAAACAAATAAAAAAACTTTATCAAAAAAAATATAGAGATTTAGAAAATTCTTTTATTGTTGAAGGTGAGCATCTTGTAATAGAAGCTTACAAAAATGGTGTGTTAAAAGAACTATATTTAGAACAAGGTAAAAATATAAATATAGATTTTGAAAAAAAATATATCTCAACAAATGTTTTAAAATATTTAAGTAATTTAG
The DNA here is from genome assembly GCA_012840755.1 of Mycoplasmatota bacterium. Taxonomy (GTDB): domain Bacteria; phylum Bacillota_I; class Bacilli_A; order RF39; family UBA660; genus DUWA01. Next base: position 4,804 of record DUWA01000200.1, read on the forward strand.
AAACATCACCTGGAATAATTGGAGTTTGTAAAAAAATAGATAAAAATGAGATTGGTAATAAAATAGTGGCATTAGATGGTATTCAGGATCCTGGTAATCTAGGAACTATAATAAGAAGTTGTGTTGCTTTTAATATTGATACACTTATTATTAGTAATAATACGGTTGACCTTTATAATGATAAAACAATTAGAGCAAGTCAAGGTATGATTTTTGCCCTTAATATAATAATTTGTGATTTGGATAAAAAATTAGTAGAGTTAAAAAATAAAGGATACAAGATACTTAGCACAAATGTTACTTCTGGAAAAAGCTTAAAAAATATTGAAAAATCTGAAAAGTTTGTTATAATAATGGGAAATGAAGGAAATGGAGTATCAAATACTTTAGAATCTATTTGTGATGACTTTTTATATATAGAAATAAATCCGAAATGTGAAAGTTTGAATGTCGGAATTGCTACAAGTATTATACTTTATGAGTTAGATAAGTAGGTGCGAAATGGAATATGTATATATAGGTGATATTGTAAATACACATGGAATTAAAGGAGAACTAAAAATTATTTCATCTTTTAGGTATAAAGACTTAGTATTTAAAAAGGGCTTTAGTTTTTATATTGGAAACAGATTGGATAAAGTTATAGTTAATACTTATAGAGTACATAAAAATTTTGATATGGTGACTTTTTGTGATGTTAATAATATAAATGATGCAATTGTTTATAAAGGCGATAAAGTTTATGTCAAAAGATGTGATATAACAGAAGATGTGATATTAGATGAGGATTTAATAGACATAGATGTTTATGATAACGATAAATTTATTGGTAAAGTAGAAACTATAATGAAAGGCATCGCACAAGACATTATAGTAATAAAAAAGAATGATACAAAACATTTAATTCCTTATGTAGAGGAATTTATTAAAAACATTGATTTAGAAAATAATAAAATGGATATAAACGTAATAGAGGGATTATTAAATGAAAATTGATATTCTAACACTTTTTCCTGATATGTTTAAGGGGTTCTTAAATGAATCAATTATCAAACGTGCAATAAATACAGAAAAAGTAAAGATAAATATTCATAATATTAGAGATTATTCAAAAGACCCACACAAAAAGGTCGATGACTATGGCTTTGGTGGGGGAGTTGGAATGGTTCTTATGCCACAACCAATTTTTGATGCAGTAAATCATTTAAAAACAAATGAATCAAAGGTACTTTTAATGACACCTCAAGGGGTAACTTATAATCAAACATTAGCATACAAGTTCTCATCAGAATTTAAACATATAATAATAATATGTGGTCATTACGAAGGATTTGATGAAAGAATTAGAAGTATAGTAGATTTTGAAATAAGTATAGGAGATTATGTTTTAACCGGAGGTGAGATTCCTAGTATGGTTATAACAGACAGTATTGTAAGACTACTGGAAGGTGTTATTAACACAGAATCTCATAAAAATGATTCGTTTAATAACAATTTACTTGATTATCCTGTATATACAAAACCTTTAGAGATAAATGGACTAAAAGTACCGGATATTTTATTATCAGGACATCATGAAAATATAAAAAAATGGCGATTAGAACAACAAGTAATAAGAACTAAAGAAAGAAGACCTGACTTATTAGCAGAAAAGAGATGATGTAATGGATTACAGACATTATTATATAACTAAACAAAGTTATAATGGAGAAGTTATAGACATAAAATATGATGAGTTAGAAGGATTTTGCTTTAAACCGAGAAATAAAGTAAAATATGAAGGAATTTTAGTTAATAAAATGATACTAGTAAAGCCATTTTTAATTGATATTATGCTAAAGAAAAAAGTACGAAGAAAAATAGAGAATTATCTTAAATACGTAATAGAAATCATAGATGATGAAGATGAAGACCCAACTAATTTAAGAAATGCACTAAATGATTTAACTAGATATAAATCAATAATAAATAATAATTATAAAAAACATGTTGAAAAAGAATATATTGACGAATCTCTAAGAAAAATACAAATTCTAGAAAAAGAATTAAAATCAAAATTAGAATATGCATATTCCTTAGAATTAGAAAACACTAGTAAAAAATCAAGATAATCCTTGCATAAAGTATTAGGATGTGTTAAAATGCTAAATGTGTGATCCGCTGAATAATAATTTATGATCATAATTAAAGAAGAGGAGAGTGACATTGTGAATTTAGTTGATAAAATAACTAAGAGTCAAATCAGAACTGATATTCCTGAATTTCGTGTTGGGGATACTGTAAAAGTTGATGTTAGAATTGTTGAAGGAAAACGTGAAAGAATTCAAGCGTTTGAGGGAATAGTAACTTCTATTCAAGGTTCTGGTATTAGTAAAAACTTTATCGTAAGGAAAATTTCTGGTGGTGTTGGAGTTGAAAAAACATTCCCAGTTAATTCTCCAGTAATCGAAAATATTACTGTATTAAGAAAAGGTAAAGTAAGACGTGCTAAATTACGTTATTTAAGAAGTTTAGTTAAACAAGCTAAAATCAAAGAAAGAAATTAATAGGGCGTTATGCCTTATTTTTTGTAGGTGATTATATGAATAAAATTTTAAAAGAGTTATTATC
>DUWA01000201.1 GCA_012840755.1 Mycoplasmatota bacterium
AAATGTGTTTAAAAATTTATCTAAGAAATTTGCTGAAGAAATTTAGTTATATTTAAGTAATTTTAACCAATAATATAAATAAAATAAACTTACAATTGTAAGTTTATTTTATTTATGATAATTTGACTTAATTTTTTTTTCATGATATTATTTTGAATATAAATCATGGCACATTATTCTAGTCAACTTAATTTACTATGAAGACGGGGCTAAAAATCCGTTAAAGAGCACATCTGTGAAACTTGTGGTGCCTGCTTCATACGCCCAGTTTGGGGTGGGTGCTGGAAGAAAGGATGTCTGGGCGGCCGTAATGGCATACGCAACCGACCCACCATCCGTGGAGACCTAATATTGTAGAGAGCCTATACACGTTAAGTTGATGGACTTTCTATGAGTTAGTTGTTAACCTACCATGTGACGAAAGTTATGGGTAGTGTAGCTTGTCCTGCGTGAAAATAGGGGATAAATTGAACTTTCATATGGTCTCAAGCTAAGACTATATGAATTGCGGTTTTGAAACTATTTTTGCAAAAAGGAATTAATAGTAAATGGTTGTCGAGGAAATCTCCTAGAGTGTTTGTTATATTAGGATTGCAGTGTGTACTAAGTGGCAATCAAGTCATACATTCGGTGACGATGTATTAGTTCTTTTAAAGGGGAACCGTCTATTTGGCAACGGATAGATAGGAACTAGGGAAAACCAACTTGACCTAAGACGCAAAGTTAACTAATATAACGCCATGATATAATTTTAAAGGTGAAAAAATGAAACATAAAAAAGAATTAAAACAATTAAAAAAAGAAGAGAAAAGTTTAGTAGATTATAAATGGATTATTACCGTGTCATTGATGGCCTTTTTTATTTCTCTATTTTTCTCATTTACATCTGAATTAATTTTACCAAACACAAATTTTATTATTGGAATATTAGTTTTAATTATATTTATTTTATTAGGAATTATATTTGATATTTTAGGGGTAGCTGTAACATCAAGTGATGAAAAACCATTTCATTCAATGAGTTCAAGACGTGTAAAAGGATCAAATATTTCAGTAAAACTTATTAAAAATGCAGAGAAAGTATCATCTTTTTGTAATGATGTAATTGGTGATATTTGTGGGATTGTCTCTGGTTCTGCTGGAGCAATTATTGCAATAACTTTGTCTCAAAAATTTAATTTCAATCAATTTACTACTTCATTAATAGTTACATCAATAATAGCATCACTTACGATTGGTGGGAAAGCTATAGGAAAAAGCTTTGCAATTGATCAAAGTAATATTATTGTTTATAAATTTTCAAAACTTGTTTCTATATTTTATAAAGTAAAGAGGAATAAATAATTCTTTTTTTATTTTAGAAAAATGATATACTTAATAATAGAGGAGGGGAAGTTATGAATATATTGGTGACTGGCGGTTTAGGTTATATTGGTTCACATACCTGTGTTGAGTTATTAAACTCTAATTATAATGTAGTTGTTATTGACAATTTATATAATAGTAATACTAAAACTATTGAAAATATAAAAAAAATAACAAAAAAAGATTTGAAATTTTATTTAGGTGATGTAAAGGATAAATTGTTACTACAACAAATATTTAATGAAAACAAAATTGATGCAGTAATACATTTTGCTGCTTATAAAGCTGTTGGGGAATCTGTGGCAAAACCTTTAATGTATTATGATAATAATATAAGTTCATTAATTACATTACTTACTGTAATGGATGAATATAATTGTAAAAAAATAGTTTTTTCTTCAAGTGCTACAGTTTATAAAGAAACAAAAAAATTACCACTTAAAGAAAATAGTGATAAATTTGCTTATAACCCTTATGGTAACACAAAACTTTTTGGTGAAAAAATATTGGAGGATTTATATAACTCTGATAATAATTATAGTATAGCAATATTACGTTACTTTAATCCAATTGGTTCTCACGAATCAGGTTTAATAGGAGAAAACATTTTTGATATACCTAACAATCTAATGCCATATATATTAAAAGTAGCAAACAAAGAATTAGATTATCTAACAATATATGGAGATAATTATGAAACTCATGATGGAACTGGTATAAGAGATTATATTCACGTAGTAGACTTAGCTAAAGGGCATATTAATGCTTTAGAATATATTAAGGATAATACTGTGATTGATTATTTTAATTTAGGTACAGGAATAGGTTATAGTGTTTTAGATGTAGTAAAGACTTTCATTAAAGTTAATAACATTGATATTCCATATAAAATTGGAAAAAGACGAGATGGAGATATAGCCGTTAATTACTCTGATCCTAGTTATGCTAGAGAAAAAATAGGGTTTTATACAACTAAGAACTTAGAAGACATGTGCAAAGACTCATATAAATATGTTTTAGTGAATAAAATTAATAATTGACATTATAGAATTAATAGTATATAATTAATGAAAGTAGTAATGATTACTACTTAAGGTGATTTTATGAAATATTCAAAACAAAGAGATGTTATTTTAAATACTGTTTTATCTAGTTATAATCATCCTACTGCCGAAGAAATTTACGAAATAGTAAGAAAAGAGATTCCAAACATAAGTTTAGGGACTGTATATAGAAATTTAAACAAATTAGCAGAGGCTGGGATTATTAAAAAGATACAAATGTCTAATGGGAATTTTAGATTTGATCGGCAAGAGGATACATATAATCATTTTTATTGTAAGCAGTGCGATCAAATACACGATATACCAAGTTCTAATTTTAAAGACATAAATACTATAATTAAAGATAAAATAGGATATGAAATTGATATATTTGACACAATGTTTGTTGGAATATGTAAAAATTGCCAAAATAAATAATAGAAAGAGGGATATATATGGAATTAAAAGGTTCTAAAACAGAAAAGAACTTAATGGCTGCTTTTGCTGGAGAGACTCAAGCTAGAAGTAAATATAACTTTTATGCATCAAAAGCTAAAAAAGATGGTTATGAACAAATAGCTGCTCTTTTTGAAAAGACAGCAAACAATGAAAAGGAACATGCTAAAATATGGTTTAAATTATTGCATAATGGTTCTATTCCAGGGACTTTAGAAAATTTAGCAGACGCTGCAAATGGTGAGAATTATGAGTGGACAGATATGTATGCAAATTTTGCTAAAGAAGCTAAAGAAGAAGGATTTAATCATATCGCATTCTTATTCGAACAAGTTGCTAAAATTGAAAAGGAACATGAGGAAAGATATTTAAAACTGATTGAAAATATTAATAAAAATAAAGTTTTTGAAAAAGATGAGCCGGTTGTATGGTATTGTCGTAATTGTGGTCATTTACATTATGGAACAAAAGCTCCTGAGGTTTGTCCAACTTGTACACATCCAAAAGCATATTTTGAAGTAAGAGCAACTAATTATTAATATATATATTTTAAAACCTTATTATAGTAAGGTTTTTTTGTTATTTTTAGAAAAGAGCAATAAATAGTATTAAAATTTGATATTTTTTGATATAATTAGAATGGTGATAGTATATGATGGATCCAAATATATTCAATGTCTTAAAAAAAGAAGAAAAAAGACAACAAGATAATCTTGAATTAATAGCATCTGAAAATTTTGTATCAGATGCAATTAGAGAATTACAAGGTAGTATATTTACAAATAAATATGCAGAGGGTTATCCTAATAGAAGATATTATGGTGGTTGTGAAAATGTTGATGTAATAGAAACATTAGCTATTGATTATGCAACTAAACTGTTCAATTGTAATTATGCTAACGTACAACCACATAGTGGAAGTAGTGCTAATATGGCTGTTTATAGAGCACTATTAAATCATAATGATAAAATTTTAGGTATGAATTTAAGCCACGGCGGACACTTAACACACGGCCATTCAATTAATTTTAGTGGTATTGACTATGAGGTAATCTCTTATAATGTTGATGAAAAAACTGGTGAAATAGATTATGAAAAACTTATAGAAACAGCTAAAAAGGAAAAACCTAAACTAATAGTAGCTGGTGCTAGTGCTTATTCAAAAATAATAGATTTTAAAAAATTCAAAGAAGCTGCAGATACTTGCGGAGCACTATTAATGGTTGATATGGCACACATTGCTGGACTTGTTGCTGCGGGACTTCATCCAAACCCATTTCCATATGCCGATGTAGTTACATCAACGACACATAAAACATTAAGAGGCCCACGAGGAGGGTTGATTTTAACTAATAAAGAGGAAATAATAAAAAAAATAAACAAAGTAATCTTCCCTGGAATTCAAGGAGGGCCATTAATGCATGTGATTGCAGCTAAGGCACAATGTTTCTATGAGGCATTACAACCAGAATTTAAAATATATCAAGAAAATGTTCTTAATAACATGCAATCTTTAATTAAGTCATTGAAAGAGGAAAATTTTACTTTAATATCAAATGGAAGTGAAAATCATTTAGTTTTAATTAATACTAAAGAATCTGTTGGTTTAACTGGAAAAGAAGCAGAAGAAATCTTAGATAAAATTAATATTACAGTTAATAAAAATACAATACCATACGATACAGAAAGCCCAAATATTACAAGTGGTATTAGAGTAGGAACTGCTGCTATGACAACTAAAGGACTTAATGAAATAGATTTTTATAATATGGGAAAAATAATTTCTGAAGCATTAAGAAATTATAATGATATAGAATTATTAGAAAGACTAAAAGAAGAAGTACTCACTATAACAAAAAAATAATATTTATAGGAGGAATTTATGGAAAAAATATTAGACGGAAAGACGTTAAGTAGTAAAATTAAAAATGAACTAAAAACGGAAATAAAGACTTTTATGATTAAACCTTGTTTAACAGTCATTCAAATAGGAAATGACGAAGCAAGTAATATTTATATTGAATCAAAAAGAAAAGCTTGTGAAGAAACAGGAATTTGGTTTAAACATGTGAAATATGATTCGTTTGTAGATAAATTAGAGGTAATTAACAAAATTAAAGAATTAAATTCAGATGAATATGTGGATGGAATTTTATTACAATTACCGCTTCCTAACGGTTTCGATGCAAAAAATATCATAAAATATATTAATCCATCGAAAGATGTCGATGGTCTTACTGATATAAGTGTTGGAAAACTTGTAAATAATAAAAACTGTTTAGTTTCATGTACTCCATTAGGTATTATAAGATTATTAGAAGAATACAATATTGAACTTGAAGGAAAACATGTTGTTATTGTAGGCAGAAGCAACTTAGTAGGAAAACCACTTATGAGTTTATGTTTAAATAAAAATGCAACTGTTACTGTTTGTCATTCTAAAACTGTAAATTTAGAAAAAATTACAAAAGAGGCAGATATTTTAATTGTTGCAGTTGGTCATAAAAAATTAATAACTGAAAATATGGTAAAAGAAAATTGTGTAGTTATTGATGTAGGAATTAATAGAGCAGATGGAAAAATTTATGGAGATGTTGATTATAATAACGTTTATAACAAAGCTTCTTATATAACGCCTGTCCCTGGAGGAGTTGGTCCAATGACAGTTGCAATGCTTCTAAAAAACGTTGTAAAAAGTTATAAAAGTAGAAACACCAGTAAATAATAATACTGGTGGTTTTTTTATGAATAAAATTCTCATAACAGGTGCAGCAGGGGGGATAGCAGCAGATGTTATTAATAATATAAAAGAAAAATATTATATTTATTTAACAGTGCATACTGCAAAACAATTAAAAAGAATTAATAAGATATATAAAAACAATAAAAATATACATTGTTTTAAATTAGATATAACTAATAAAAAGGATCTTAAAAAAATTGAAAAATTAGATATAGATATACTAATCAATAATGCTGCTGTTGGAATCGGTGGTTCAATTGCTGAACTAGATATTAATAAAGTAAAAGAAAACTTTGAAGTAAATGTTTTCAGTAATTTTTTACTTACTCAAAAAGTTTTAAAAAATATGATAAAAAAGGGTAAAGGTAAAATAATATTTATTTCATCTATTGCTGGAATAATGCCTATTAATTTTCTTGGTGTATATTCAGCAACAAAAGCCTCTATTAATAAATTAGCATACACACTACACAATGAATTAAAATATATTAACAAAAATATTAAAGTTGTTATTATACAACCAGGAATGTATAAAACAGGCTTTAATCAGGTGATGCTTAACAATAAATATGATTGGATGGAAAAACAAAGTTATTTTAAAAATGATATAAATAAAATTATGTATAAAGAAAATCTTTTATTTGATAATTTTGAAAGAAAAAAACTTAATTCAATTACAAAGACAATTATAAAAGTTATAGAAAAAAACAACCCTAAATTAATTTACAGAGCTCCTTTATCACAAACAATCTTTTCTAAATTTCATGAATTCTTTTTTCAATAAAACAAAAATATAAAATAATTAAAAAACTATTGCATTAATAGTTTTTTTTTGATATTATTATATTGCACTATTAAATGGCGATGTAGCTCAGTTGGCTAGAGCAACCGGTTCATACCCGGTAGGTCGTGAGTTCGAATCTCTCCGTCGCTACCAATATGTAATTAAACCCTTATTGATAAGGGTTTTTATTTTTGAAAAAATTAGGAATAGATATCCTAATTTAAAAAAACAGTTAATTATAATAACTGGTTAACATCAAATAGGTTTGAAAAAATAATAAAACATAATATAATTACATATTTAATGACCAA
>DUWA01000202.1 GCA_012840755.1 Mycoplasmatota bacterium
CTTTGGTTTGTGTCTCTTTTATATTAAACATAAAATAGTGTTGATTTTCCCCACCAACACTATTTATTATAGAACCGATAAAACCAAGTATACTTGGTTTTTTTGTATATTAAATAATATCAAGTAAAAAATATAATTGGTGATATTATGATAACAAAGCATATAATTAATAATAGTAATAAAGAAGAAGTGTTGTATTTATATTTTGATTTTAATAATGAAACAGGAGAAATTGGAAAAATGAATAATAATAAAAATATATTAAACCAAGTAAAAGAATATATAATGAATAAAAAAATAAAGTTTAATGGAAAAAAAATAGTTTTAGTAGCATTAGGAGTAGTTGTTAGTATAATATTTACAAATGACATATATAAAAACAATCTATATAGTAATCACCAATATGACTATGTTAATAGAGTAATATTATATGATTATGATGAACAATTAAATTTAAGTGATAATTATGAAGTAATAATAAATAAAAATAACACAAGTTTTTCTGAAGAAAATAAAATTTTTGATCAAAAAAATGAAACAAGTGAAAAAATTGAACTAGATAAATCATCAAATATTAATACTAATAAAATAACTGATAATTATAAAAGTAACCTTGTTACTAATAATACTAACACTAATATTAATAACGAAAAACAAGTTAATGAAATACAAAAAAACAAAAATTTAGTAACAGTATATAGGAGTAATGGAACTGTTTTAGAAATAGATATAGAAGAATATGTAATTGGTGTTGTGGGGGCAGAAATGCCTGCTTCGTTTAATATAGAAGCATTAAAGGCACAGGCTATAGTTTCTAGAACCTATGCTGCTTATCAGATAAAAGCTGGTAATGTTTTAACTGATACAGTAAAGACGCAAGTTTATAAAGATATATCGCAATTACAAAAGCAATGGGGGACAGAATTTGATAAGTATTATAATAAAGTAAAACAAGCTGTTGAAAGTACAGAGGGTATGTATATAATGTATAACAATGAATATATTAACGCAGTATATTTTTCAACTAGTAATGGATATACTGAAGATGCTAAACAAGTATGGAATAATTATTATCCATATCTTGTAAGTGTTGAAAGTTCATGGGATAAAACAGCATCATCATATATTAGAACAGTTGAAAAAACATATCAGGAAGTATATAATATACTAGGTATTGATGTAAATGTTGATAGTGATATTTATATAATAGATAGAAATTCCAGTGGAAGAGTTAATGAAATACAACTTTCTAACAATAGATATACAGGATTAGAAATAAGAAATTTATTTGGTTTGAGATCAGCTGATTTTGACATTGAAAAAACTGATACTGGGTTGAAATTTACAACAAGAGGTTATGGACATGGTGTTGGGTTTAGTCAGTATGGTGCCAATGGAATGGCCAAAGAAGGTTATAATTTTAGACAAATAATAAAACATTATTATAAAAATATAGAAATTAAAACAATAGTATAATGTTTTATTTTTTTGTGTTATAATATACATAGGTGTAATTATATGAGAAATGTAAATATTTTATCTGAAATCGA
>DUWA01000203.1 GCA_012840755.1 Mycoplasmatota bacterium
ATAGGAAATGAGAATTTATGGAAAGAATTAAAATTAGTAGTCTTAATTTTCAAAAAATGGATTTTTTTAATAAAAATGATGAGTTTAGAAATTGCGATATATTTGTTGATAACAAAAAAATGTATAAATTGTTTAAAAATATGAATCCATATAATAGTGAAAAATTAGTAAAAAAATTAGATTATTTAGAAAAAAAATGAAAAAATGAAAAAATGTTTACGTGTAAACAAACTAATAATGTTTTTAGATGACGTTATAGGGTATGAAATGGATTTTTTCCCTAACCATAGATCATTTGATGATACTTTATACGATGAAAATATAAATACTACTTTAAGAAAAAAACTTTCTAAATATAGTATATTAGAACTTAAAGAAATGCATGAAAACGGATTTATTCACACGGACTTTCATATAGGTAATATAATTACTGATGAGAAAGATATTTTATTTATAGATCCTGATTCTTTCACGCCAAAACTAATGTGTGATGAAAAGTTGTATGATAGTGAAAAAATTAATGATATTAAAAACAGTATAATTGTATCATTATCATATATTTATAAAATAGATTTTATAACATTTACTGAAGGGTTTTTAATAGATATGGCGAAAAAAGAATTACATATTAATTCAGACCTAAAAGAATATATATTAGCAGCTATTCATAAAGATAAATCTATTAAAAATACTTATATTGATGTATTTTTAGATAAGCTTGACATAGATAAGGTAAAATATGATCAAAAAAATATCTTAGATAAATATAGGTGATCAAAAGAATTGCGAATTCTTTTTTTTTTCTATATAATATACATTAGGTGATAAAATGAAAATATTGTGTATAGGTCTGGCAGTTTATGACATATCATTCCCTGTTACAGATTTTCCAAAAGAAAATTCAAAAAATAGAGTTAGTGATAAGATTGAATGTGGTGGAGGTCCTGCTTCTAATGCTGCATATCTTTTAGCTAAATGGGGTCTTGATGTAACATTTATGGGTGCTGTTGGAAACGATACATTCGGACATAAAATTAAAGAAGAATTTGATAATGTTGGTGTTGATACTAGATATTTAGAAATTAATGATAATTATGAAACGCCTATATCTTTTATAATCCCAAATGTTACTAATGGTTCTAGAACAACTATGACTTATAGAAATTCTAGTATTCATACAAAATCTGTCGAATTAGATTTTACTCCAGATGTAATTTTTATAGATGGACAAGAATATGATTTATCGGTTGAACTATTAAAAAAATATAAGAATGCGATAAGTATAATTGATGCGGGGAGTGTTACTAAAGAGAGAGTAGAACTTTGCAAATTAGTAGATTATGTTGTAACTTCTAAAAACTTTGCTGAAGATTATTCAGGAATCAAAATAGATTATTCTGATTTTTCTACTATTGAAAATCTATATTCAAAATTAGAAGATGACTTTAAGACTAATATAGTAGTAACTCTTGAAAGTAAGGGAGCATTGTATAAAGATTTAGATGGACTAAAAATAATGCCTTCTATAAAGGTAAAACCCATAGATTCAACAGGTGCAGGAGATATTTTTCACGGAGCTTTTACTTATGGCATTGTAAAAAAAATGGATATGAAAAAAATAATAAAATTTTCAAATATAGCTGGTGCTTTAGCTACAACTAAAATTGGTGGAAGAAATTCGATTTATGAACTTGATTATGTTTTAGAGTTATATGAAAAAAATAAATGATTTAATTTTTATTAATAATCTTCCCCATATAGATTTACATGGATATGATCGTGATACTGCACGATTTACTACAAATGATTTTATAAATGATAATATAAAAACAAAAAATGAGTTCATTGTGATTGTTCATGGAATTGGTTCTGGAGTCGTTAGAAACTCAGTACATGAAACGTTAAAACGAAATAAAAAGGTTTTAGAGTATAAAACATATAACTTTAATAGTGGCTGTACAATTGTTAAAATTAAAGTAGATTAAGCAGCTTTTTTTTTATAAAATAAAATAACGAAAAAAAATGTAAAAATATGCTTGACAAAGCAAAAAGTCTATGTTAGTATAAACAGCATATTTAAAGGGGAGATTTATATGTATAATGAAAGAAAAGATATGTTTACAATAAAGGATGTGTTTTTACAAGTACTTTTTGTTGTTTTATTTGTATTCTTATTAATTTGGTTATTTCCAACAAAAAGCTTTGTAACTGAAAAAGTAGATAATTTAGCAGATTCTATTGGTAATATAAATGGCAATTATTTAACTACATTTAATGAAAATATTAAATCAATGAAAGAAGCTGCTCAAAGTTATTTTACGACAGCTAGATTACCACAAAAAGTTGGAGAAATTAAAACACTAACATTACAAAAAATGTTAGATGAAAAATTAATTTTACCATTTGTTGATGGTAAAGGGGAACAATGTAATGCACAAAAATCATATGTAGAAATAACAAAAATGGATGATGAATATATTTTAAAAGTATATTTAAGTTGCGAAGATAATACAGACTATGTGTTAGTTCATATGGGATGTTATGATTATTGTGATACATATTTGTGTGAGAAGAAAGAAGTACCAAAACCAACAACAACAAAACCAACAACACCAAAACCAACAACACCAAAACCAACAACACCAAAACCAACAACTCCAATTGTTAATAAAAAATATAAATATGAATATGTTTTAATAACAAATGGTAAATGGGGAGACTATTCTAATTGGACAAATTGGTCTAAAAACAAAGTAACAGCTAATGATTACACACAAGTTGAAACAAAAGTTGTTAATGAATTAGTTGGATATAAAGATGTATATACTCAAACTAGTACAAGAACAGTTACTAATACAAGTTATGATTATAAAAATAAAGAAACAACTTATACTACTGTAAACGGGACACCTATTACTCAACAAGTTGTTCAAAGATCAAATGCTTATCCTGTAGTTACTACAAAAAACGATAATCCAATCAAAACAACTGAAAGAGTTTATGGAAATCCTTTAACTGAAACTTCAACAAGTTATACAACAACTACTAGTGTTTTAACTAGTACATCTACTGTAAAATATAAAGTTGTGTCTTCAAAAGAAATAATGGATTGTTCATCAACTTGTAAAAAAGTTACACAATATCAATACAAAGTAACAAAAACTACTTATAAATGTCCAGTTAGTTATAATTCTAGTGGATCGGGTAGTAGTATGAAATGTTATAAGGATGTACAAACATATAAATGTCCAGTTGGTTATAATTCTAGTGGATCAGGAAGTAGTATGAAATGTACAAAAAAAGTAACAACATATAAATGTCCAGTTGGCTTCGATTCAAGTGGATCAGGAAGTAGTATGAAATGTACAAATACAACAACTCAATATAGTTGTCCAGTTGGTTATAATTCTAGTGGATCAGGAAGTAGTACAAAATGTACAAAAACAGTAACTAATTATTCATGTCCATCAGGTTATAGTGAGTCTGGTAATATATGTTATAAACCTGTTTATACAACTTCTACTGAACCTGTTTACGGATATGTAAAACAACCTGTATACTCAAATGTTACATATTATAGATCAAGAACAAGAAAATTCATTAATGGTACAAAAACTGTTAAATGGAGTAATTCTGATAATGATCAAACGTTGTTAAAAGCTGGTTATTCATTAACAGGAAATAAAGAAGAAATTTAGATTATTTGTCAAATAGCATTGTTGACAACCAATTTGATAAATTAATTATTATGAAGAGTGATTAAAATCACTCTTTTATAATGTCTTTAATTAAGAAATTTCTAGTTATAAAGTGAACATATTTTCTGAAATCAAGAACAAACCTTTTTAAAGTCTTAATTAAATTGTTTGTTCCTTCTATAGTGTTATTATTAATGTAATATTAAAATAAATGTTCAATATATTTAATATTTTTATTATATAATTTCAAGCATATTTCATTTATAAGAAATATAGTTATTAGTGTGTTCGATAATTTTTTTGAATTTAGTAAAGTTCTTATTTTTAAAATATTTAGATTTTTTTCAATTACAATGTATCAAAGTTATGTTTTTTATTAAAAAAATAGTATTAGTGATTTTTATTCATCAACATAATTTATTATAGAACATATTTTAAAAAGTAAATTGACCTTTTTTTGTTGATTTAAAAATTAGATTTTTGATATAATTAAATGCAGGAGGTATTAAATGGAAAAGTTTATAATGGACACATATGACACAAAAACGTTTATATATAATGCCTTCTATGGTGAAAATAGAATTATTAATAATGAGGAGTTAAACAAATTTTGTTATTTTTTAAGTGAAGAAACAACCAAAATTAAAAACATGAGTTTTCTCAATAAAATTAAATATGAAAATTTATATGTTTTTTTAGATTATAATGAAACAGAATTATTTTTTAAGCTTAATTCAAATAGATTTGTTAGAAATGATAATGAAATTATTTGTTTAAAACCAATATTAGAAGAGGAATTAATGAAAGTTAATTCTAGATACGATATGAATATTAATACAGCATTATTTAATACTAGAGAGGTATTTAAACGATATTTAAATGAATATAACAATACAAATTCTAATGAAAAGAAAAGGGTGAAAAAACCTATATAATTGACATTTTGTTCTTATTATGTTAATATATACTATATAATAAGGAAACTAATGAGGTGGGTTATGAAAGAAGCATATTTATTTGATTATATTGATGAAAATAAATTTAAAAAACTAGAAAGATCATTAAAAAAATATAACATGCTTGCATATAAGAAGTTATATTTCGATTTTTATCCATCATTAAAAGAAGGAAAATTTTTAGGAACAATTATTAAAAATGATGAGATTAAAAACTCATTAACATATGAATTAAAACTACCTACCGATGTTTTATTTTCAAAAGTTCATGGAGATATAAAACTTCACTATGTTGTTTATGTTAATGAAAAAATAGTTATGCTAGATACATTAACCCCAGAAAAAATATTAAGTGAAGGTCATCAATCCGAACTTGTTACGTATAAAGGAGTAATGGTTTCAAAAGAAAATTCAGAAAAAGATTTGTTTAAAATCAATTTGTTAAACATGTTAGATAACAAATAACATGAAAGGAGATTTTTAAATGTCGAATGTTGAGAAGGAATCATTAGAACAACTTAAAAAAAATTCTATTAGATGTATGAACCTATATAATTCAACATTAGAAAAAGTGACAAGATTAGAACTTAATTCTAATGTTAAAGAATATATTAAATTGAAAAATCAATTAAATATTATATTATTTGGAATAGAAGAAAATAATAAAAAATATGAAAAAATTTTAAAAAAGACATGTAATCATCCTCTGTGGTATTTAAAAAGATATTTAGACAGTTCATGCCAAAAATCTCATTTATATGAATGCAAATGTATTATGTGTCAAAAAAAAGAGATTAACACACATGAATATTTTAAAGATAAAATAATAATTAATACTAATATAGAGTTTGAAAAAAAACATAAAATATCATATGATCAAGTTAGAAGAGATTTTTTATTTTATAGTGAGAAAACAGATTTAGATATGAATAAAATTATTGAAGAATTAATAAAAAAATATGACGATAATTTTGAGAACAAATTAATGTATTTAAAGTCAAGTTAAAAATTAAAAGGTATTGTTTAAACAATACCTTTTTTATAAAAAAAAACAATTCATAGAATTGAATATTAATTGGTGCGAGTGAAGGGACTTGAACCCCCATGCCGTAAGGCGCTAGATCCTAAGTCTAGTGCGTCTGCCAATTTCGCCACACTCGCATACAGTGGTGGACCCTGTAGGACTCGAACCTACGACCGTCCGGTTATGAGCCGGATGCTCTAACCAACTGAGCTAAGGGTCCGTTTTGCATCACTGCTTTTATATAATATCATATTTAAAAATTTAATGCA
>DUWA01000204.1 GCA_012840755.1 Mycoplasmatota bacterium
GCGAAAATAAATTACTAATTATAATATACACTTTAATTATAACACAATGTTTACAATCTTAGAATGCTTTTGTTGTTTTTTAACAAAAATAAATACCAAATATATATAATTAAAGATCAATTATTCCAGAAATTATAAATTTAACAGTATAACTACACCAGTTGTTATTGAATTTATATCAGATAAAGTATAAACAAAAAAATATATTAACTTGCATTTTAAATTAAAATCTAATCGATAAATTTTAATTTATATTTTAATTCTTTTTTTGAATAATGATAATTCCAACTATTGAACTAGCAAAAATAATTGGTGCGATTCTAACAAATATCCATTCAAATTTATGAAAATAAACGCCAAAAGCATCATTTTAAGGATTACTATAATCCCAATTCAAATATGGACTTTTTAATAAAAATAGAACAGTAAAAATTATAATTAAAGATATTAATAAGATTTGTTTTCTTTTTCTTCTTAATTTTTGTTGTTGTGAAAGTTGATAATTTATTATTTCCAATTTTTTCGAAATAGCTTTTAAATCATCATATTTGTTTTCAGAAATAGTTTCTCCGAGCAAAGTACTTACAGGGTTTTCAAAGACTTATGATATGGAAATTAGCATTTCAGAATCAGGTACAGATAATCCCTTTTCCCATTTAGATATTGTTTGTCTTACAACATTCAGCTTAATACTTAATTCCTCTTGAAAAAGTCCTTTTCAAAGCATTCTTCTAATGTATGTTGATGGTTTTCATTTAGAAGTATTTCTGTTGATTATTGAAAAAACAATTGTAATTTATTATTTAATATGTGCTGTAATAATTGTATAGCTAAATGAATTAACAGTTATTATTATATTGTCTATCTCACAATACCAGTTTTTACCTTGCTTATATATATTACAGTATTTATTTAATATTTTATCTTTGCAATATTCAACTACATACTTATATCATTTTTATATTTTTCTTAATTCTATCAATTCCCATTTCAGTAGTATGAATTTTATGTATATTATTAAGTAATATTTGCTTATTATTCATTAATTATCTCCTCAATAAATTACTATTTTTTAAGAATAATGTTAAAATTCATACAAAAGATATGAATACTATTTATTCAAGTTTGATTGATATTATAATTTACAATTCTAGTAAGCTTAATGAAGTTAAACAAGATATTATTAACCTTGCAAAACAAACTCCTTATTTTGAAATTGTAAACTCTATCTATGGTATTGGTGAAATTTCAACTGCTCAAATTATCGCTGAAGTTGGAGATATCAACAGATTTGAAAATATTAAACAATTAAAAAAACTTCAGTGGATTGGATCCAACCATTGTACAATCTGGTAAATCAATTAATTATAATAGTCCGATTCCAAAACGTGAAAATAGAAATGCTAGAAAGATTTTATTTATTACTTGCTATAACATTATTAGATCGTCAGTATTATATAATATTGATACTGATACTTTAATTTACTACAGAAAAAAAGACAAACTAAATTAGTTTGCCAAATATTAATAAATATTTTATTGTTCCAGGGTATCTAATTCCCTATTCTTCCCTATAAATTCAATTCTAATGGTTGCAAGCCTTTGTAATTGCTTACTTTCCGCAGCACACCTTATATTTCTTCCCTGAGCCACATGGAACCGATGGGATGTGGTCATTTTGTCTATAAATGTTGTTAATTTTCTTTATTTATGGGCTTTTTAGATACTTATCTTTATATATTTTACCTTATAAATCACATAGATTCGGATCTAATTTCGGATCTAAAATGCCATTTTTTCCAATTCATTATCTTTCTTTATCTACTCAAAGTATACCATAAATACTGGCTTTTATCCACAGTTAACTTGACTTAAAAGCAAATAAGAGTGATTAATAGCACATGTTAATGGAGGTGTAATTAGTGCAAGAATTCCAATTCAAGCCAAAGAATCATATTCACTATAAAACTCGTAAAGGATTACTTAAAGGTTCTTATTTAATTAAAAGCATCGACATACAAATAACTTCTAGAAGTACCTATGATTTATATATCTTAAAGATGCATAAAAAGTTAATTGAAAAGGCTTTGGTAGAATATTTAAATTCAAAAGCATATAAAGACAATTAAAAAGCTTAGAGTCATTCTCTAGGCTTATTTTAATGTTTCTATTACACCATGTTCTAAATCATCTATGTTGTAAATTGTATCCATTTCATTGAATGTTTCTTCAAGATTCTTTCTTGCTCCTAGCCATCCTAATCCATCAGTAAACCATATGAATGTTACACCATTTACTTTCTTTGATTCATTAGCTAACATTTTATAACTTCTAGCAGTTTCATTTAATTTTGAACCACCACTTGAATAGAAGTTA
>DUWA01000205.1 GCA_012840755.1 Mycoplasmatota bacterium
AAAATAAGCTATAATGTATGTTAGGTGGTTATATGATAGAAAAAATAATAAACTTATTTAACGATAATTATTTAATACCAGGAGTTTTATTAAAAAAATATAAAGAGTTAAATATTACCGAAAGAGAATTTATTTTATTGGTATATTTAATTAATCAAAAAGATCTACTTTTTAATCCTAAAAAAATATCGTCAGAAATTGGCATTGATATGGTTGAGATAATGAATATTTTAAATAGTCTTGATAATAAAGATATTATTAAAATTGTAACAAAACAAATTAATAATAAACATGGTGAATATATAGAACTAGATAATATGTATAATAAACTAGGTTTCTTAATTATCAATGATGAATCAACTGGCCAAAATAAAACCAATATTTTCGATATATTTGAAAAAGAATTTGGTAGAACAATTTCTCCAATGGAATATGAAATTATAAATGCTTGGATTTCTTCAGGTTTTAACGAAGAATTAATATTGTTAGGACTAAAAGAAGCAATATATAATGGAGTTACTAATTTAAGGTATATAGATAAAATACTGCATGAATGGCATAAAAAAGGAATTAAAACAGAATCAGATATCCTAAAGGAAAGAAAGAATTTTAACGCTAAAAAAGAGATGCCAAAAGAAATATTTGACTATGATTGGCTGAATGAATCTAATGAATGAAATAGTTAATTATTTAAATGAAATTTTACCGGATGCTAAGTGTGAGTTAAATTATTCAAAAGATTATGAACTAGTTATTGCAGTAATGCTAAGTGCTCAGACTACAGATAAAAGAGTGAATGTGGTAACAGATTTATTATTCAATAAGTATCCAACATTGAATGATTTGTCTCAAGCAAATATTAATGACATTATAAATATTATAAGACCAATTGGTACTTATAATAAAAAGGCCAGCAATATAATAGAAATATCTAAAAAGATATTAAAAGAAAAAAATGGAATAGTGCCAAATGATAGAGAGTTTATTGAAAGTCTTCCTGGAGTTGGTAGAAAAACAGCTAATGTTGTTTTAAATAATATTTATAATGAAAATGTTATTGCAGTTGATACACATGTAGCTAGAGTTAGCTATAGATTGGGAATATGTTCTAAAAATGATAATCCTTTAGTGATTGAACAAAAGATAAATAAAAAATTTAAAAAGGATGACCTTGGTAGATTACACCATCAACTAGTTTTATTTGGAAGATATTATTGTAAGGCAAAGAAACCATTATGTGAACAATGCAAATTAAAAAATATATGTAGAGAATATAAAAAAAGGAATTAGTTTTAATTCCTTTTTTATTTTATAGTAATTGTTCTAGTTAAGGTCTCTACATATCCGCTATATGTAACAGTATATGTGATAATGTATGTGTCTGCTACAGTGGTATCAATATTTGGAATAGTCTGGTTAGTTGACTTTTTAGTTATTTTTTTAGAAATTGTAGCTTTGTCTGTTACAACGCTTAAATTGTCCATTACAATTACAGCTGGATTTGGTTCTACATATGTATCACCTATACGTAAGTCAACGGTAGAGTTTCCATTTAGATTAATAGTAACGATAGTTGCGTTTGAATCAAACTCAGCAGTAATCTCTGCGCCAGAACTTATATTATTTTTAAATATTGTATAGCTAGTTTTTACTACATATGTGATAGGTTTAGCTGTTGTAGATATTTGTTGTTCTATACTATTTTTATCCGTACTTGAAACAAATGTTAAAGTTCCATCTTGATTTTTAGTATATACATTATAAATAATAGTTCCAATATTTTGATTATTATAATTAATTCTTTCATCTAAATATCTATTAGCATCATTTTCTGATTTATATATAGATTTAAAGTAAGAACTTAAATACTGTTTATCTATTGCTTTTGGTGTAGCAATAGGATTCCAACTTAATGTTATTTTGTTTCCATTTATTTTATAATCTAAATTAGTTACGTTACTTAATTGTGAATATCTTTCAGATACCTCAGTAGGCTCAGTACCTTTTTTAAATAGTTCTGTAATTATCATATTTGATGGTGTGTGTTCACTTGGTAACATAGCTGTTGGGTTTTCTTTTTCTACTTTAACAGCAACAACATTATCAGGTTTTTTAAAAGTAGTACCTTTTTCAAATACTCCTTTAGCTACGGCATAAAGCATTTTACTATTTTGTCCTGATCCCATTTTATTATAATATTCTTTTACTAAGTTTTCGTATCCATACCATGTTGCAATAGAATAATTAGGTGAAATAGCTGCTGCCCATAAATCATTTACAGCATTAGATGGATATTTATATATTTGAAAAGTTTTATCATCAAAATTAGTAGTACCTGTTTTTAGACCAAATGTTACACCGCTTAAATTATATCTACTGAAATTATATTTTGCAGAAGTAATTAACATATCAGTAAGCATATATGCAGTATCTTCACCCATTACTCTTGTTTTTTTAGGGATATGTTCGTAAACTTCTCCAGTTTCTCTATACAAAATTTTTGATACAGAGTATGGCTCTATGTAATAACCTCCGTTAGCTATAGCAGCATATGCAGCAGATAAAGTTAGAGGGGATTCACCAGTATAACCTCCTAAGGAGTGTGATTCATGTATCATGTTTCCTTGAATTTCTGGAGAAAGGCCTAAATCTGTAACGAACTTTTTAATATCAGAATTTTTAACATTTTGAAAAGCTTTTAACGCAGGAATGTTCATTGATAATTTTAAAGCCTCTCTCATAGTCATTACACCATTATATTTATTGTTCCAGTTTTTTATACTTGGTCCATTAGTATATGCATGTGGCTCATCTATGAATGTTGTATATGTAGACCAGTTGTTATATTCAATTCCTGGACCATAATCAAACAGCGGTTTAGCAGTAGATCCTATTTGTCTTTTTATACCTGTAGCATAACTAAGTGAATTAACTGAGTTTTTATCCTTTACTCCGCCTAAGGCAACTACAGAACCGTTATTAACGTCAATAACAGCCACACCGCCTTTTACAACTTCATTCTCCCATGCGAAACTGCTATCTTTTCCATCCATAACTTTATTTACGTGAATTTGTTTGTCTTTATCCATTGTTGTGTAAATTTCCATTGAAACTTGGTATGGATTGTATCCGGTTATATTTTCAACCTCTCTAACAACAAAATCGATAAATGCTTGATATTCACTTACAAGTTCAACAGCATAATCTTCTTCTGGTTTAATTAAGTTTTTAACATTCATTTTTTTTGCAATTTGATATTCGTCATTGTTTATATATCCATGTCTTTTCATTAAATATAATACAGTTTGGCGTCTTGCTTCTGCTTTTTCTGGATATCTAAATGGGTTGTAGGCATTTGGAGCTTGATATAATCCTGCTATCATTGCTGCTTCTGCAAGATTAATTTCACTTACACTTTTACCAAAGTATGTCTGGCAAGCTTGCTCTACACCATATGCCCCAGCACCCATATTGTAAGTATTGACATAGAATTCTAAAATTTCTTCTTTGGTGTATTTTTTTTCTATCTTAAAAATAGCCATATATATATCTGTGAATTTTCTTTTTATACCTTCAAAACCTTCTCTTTCATTAGAACTGAATTGATTTTTAGATATTTGCATAGTTAGAGTACTAGCTCCACCAGCATCACTATTTCCAAGTAATTGGCCAAAAGATGCTTTTATGAATCGTGGAAGATCAAAACCACTATGTTGAAAAAATCTAGCGTCTTCTGTTGCAATAATAGCGTCAACTAAAACTTGTGGTAATTCATCGAAAGAAACTTTTTCTCTCATTTCAGTACCAATTTTTGTAATTATTTCACCTTTACTATCGTATATAATTGAAGCTTCTTTATTATATAGTTTTGCAGTATCGAATTCTGGAGCATCTTTTATAACAATATATAAAAATGAACTAGTAACAATAATTCCGATAATTACAAATGTAATGCAAATAAGTAGTAGGGTTTTTAAAACTTTTCTTTTTGTAGGATTATTTTTTTTCTTGTTTGTTTTATTTTTATTAATTTTAACATTTTTATTATTATTTTTTGTTTTACTAATATTACTTTTGGATTTATTAGTAAACTTTAGTTTTTTAATATTTATTTTTTTCATGAGATCACCCTTTTTTAAAATATGTTTATTTTCATTAATAAATATTATTAAGAAAACAATAATATTTATTAATGCTATAAATATAAAACTTTTAATAAAACCTATTGCTAAACTTCCCGAAACTAGTGCTAGAAAACTAAGAAATACTATTGACGCATTAGTTTCATTATTTAAAATAAAATCTTTTATCTTTTTCATACATTTCCTCCTTTGAAATATATGCTATCGATTACTTTTAAATAATCAATATACGGGTTAATATTAGTTTTTAAAATGAACCCTTTTTCTCTAAAATAACTTAAAGGAATTGATTTTCTGATTTTTGATTCAACAAATTCGACTAAATTACTGCCATCTAAATAATATGTTTCATCTAGCTTAGTAAATCTAACTATGATAAAACCAATGCCTCCATGACTAATAACACTTTTGATATGCTCGATTTGATGTTTATGTATATTAGCTAGAGGGAAATAACTTAAATTAGATGTTTCTTTTGCCTCAAAATCAATATATTTACCTTTATAAACACCATTATAATCTGTTGTTGATGGCGTCTTAAAATAAGCCTCTTTGATAACTGCATCAACTCTTGATTTAAAATCAACTCTAGATATAGTTATAGGAGTTGGTTTTTTATGAACATTAGCAATATTTTCATTTAAATAAAATTTATTAGTTTCATTTAATTCGAATTCTAAGCCCATACCTCTATTAGCATGTGATTTTAAAATCATACATTTTTTCTTAATACCGGATGGATAATTCATTTTATCACCAAATATAATTATACTATAATTTGTATGTTTTTTCTACATTTAAATATATGCGCTTTTATTTTCTAGTTTTGTCGAATGTAAAGTAAGAAAAAACAAGATATGTTAAAGTAATAATAGAGGTGATACTAATTAAAAAAAAACATAATATTGAAAAAATTTTTAATGAAATGATTGAGGATATTAAATATATTAAGATAGCTACTTTTATTAATCAAAATAGGTAGTTTTTTTGTTTATATATTTGACAAAATTATTTTTATTTGAGACAATTATAGTGCTAAGGAGTGAGTGTATGTATCAAGATAATGCGAATTTTACTTCAAAAGATATCTTAGAGAAAGATTTTAAAGTTGATACAAGAGGGTATCGACCACAAGAGGTAGATAGATTTCTTGACTTAATAGCGCTTGATTATAATTTTTTCAGATCAAATATTAACAGATTAGAGAATGAAAAACAGGAATTAATTGATGAGAATATTATGATTAAACAGGAAGTTAGAAAATTAAAACAAAAATTAGAAATATTAAGAGAAAGTTCTAATGGGGAGATTACTAACGCTGACCTGTTAAGAAGAATTTCAAATCTAGAAAAAATAATATTTGGTAAAGAATAATATTTTGACAAACGCTGCATTCAAAGTAATGTAGAGGAAAGTCCATGCTTGCACTATCTGAGATGATAGTAGTGATTGTGCATGAGGAAAAAATAACTCATGGTAGTACTTTGTACTAACGGCTAGGAGGTAACCTAAGTTATTTAATATGGTTATAGTACTTATAAAGTGCCACAGAGACGATTTTCTTCAGAAATGAAGAAGTGAAACGCGGTAAACCCCACAAGCAAGAAACCCAAAATTATGGTAGGGGAACTTGAAGAGAGGAATCAAACAATCTTCAGGATCGATTAATCGATAGATAAATGTTTGTCGCCTAGAAATAGGAACAGAACATGGCTTATAAAATATTTTTTTTATCAAAAGAAAGAGGTGCCATTTTGAAAGAAATAGGCGAGAAGTTAAGAATAGCTCGTGAGAATATGGGAATTTCTGTTGAAGAAGCCGCCGAAGATTTAAAATTAAGACCTTCACAAATCGAAAATATAGAAAACGGTAAAATGGAGGCTTTTAAAGACATAACATATCTTAAATATTTTATACGTGACTATTCAAAATATCTAGGTTTGGATAAAGATGATATGGTTGATGAATTTAATGAATATCTATTTGACTATACATCTAAAATATCAATAGATGATATTAAAAGTGCTAAAAGATTGCTTGAAAATAAAAAAGAAGATAAGAAAAGAATAAGATCTCCTTATACTTTAGAAAAAAGAAGGTTTTATTTATCTCCAGTGTTTATTTATTCATTAATATTTGTACTAATAATAGTTATAATTTTTTGTGTTATAACTATTATCAATTCTAATAATGATGATTTCATATCAAATAGTATAAATTCTGGATATATAATTAAATAGGAGGATGTATGAATTTACCAAACAAACTAACCATTGGAAGAATTATAATGGCAATACTTATAATATTTATATTGTTATTTCCATTTGATTCAATTGGATTAAAACTTAATTTATATGTTAATGAGTCATTAGTAATCAATATGAAGTATATATTATCTGGAATAATATTTATGCTAGCATCAATAACAGACTTTTTAGATGGTTATATAGCTAGAAAATATGATTTAATCACTGATTTTGGAAAAATGATGGATGCTATTGCCGATAAGATATTAGTAAATTCAGTTTTAATAATACTATCAGCTCAGGGTGCAATTCATCCTATTATACCGGTTGTTGTTATAATGAGAGATACATTTGTAAACTCAATTAAAATGGCTGCAGGTAATAAAGGTAATGTCGTAGCTGCTATAATGAGTGGTAAAATAAAAACAGCTTGTCTGATGGTAGGAATAGTTTTAACCCTATTTTATAATATGCCATTTGTATTTATAAATTTAAGAGTATCTGACTTTTTATTAGTTGTAGCTGCAACTTTATCAATTACTTCTGGTTATAGTTATTATAAAAATAATAGGATATATATTTTTTCTGATAAAAATGATGTAAAACTTGAAAGCTAAGATTCAATATCTTAGTTTTATTATTTAATGAAATTTTAAAACATTAATAAAGAAATTAAAAATTTGAAAAATAATACTACCAAAAAATAACAAACAATTGTTCGTTTTTGGTATTGACATATTAAAAAAAAGAGAGTAAACTATTATTTAGTTGGGAGGAAAATGAATGGCAAAAACAACTTCTATAGATAAAACTTTAGATCAAGTTTTAGTGGATATAGAAAAACAATTTGGTAAGGGAGCAATAATGAAACTAGGAGATAATGAACATAGAGAAATCGATGTTATCCCTAGTGGCTCAATAACATTAGATGTGGCACTAGGAATTGGTGGTTATCCTAAAGGTAGAATAATAGAAATATATGGTCCAGAATCTTCTGGTAAAACCACATTTGCATTACATGCAATTGCTGAGGCTCAAAAAAAAGGTGGACGAGCAGCCTTTATAGATGCTGAGCATTCACTAGACCCGCAGTATGCAGCGAAACTTGGAGTTAATATAGATGATCTATTATTATCACAACCTGATAACGGAGAACAGGCATTAGAAATCTGTGAGGCATTAGTTAGAAGTGGTGCTATTAGTATTATTGTAATTGACTCAGTAGCAGCACTCGTACCACAAGCTGAAATTGAAGGAGAAATGGGAGACTCGCATGTAGGGTTACAGGCTAGACTCATGAGTCAAGCACTAAGAAAACTATCAGGGATTATTAATAAAACAAATACTATTGCTATATTTATTAATCAATTAAGAGAAAAAGTTGGTGTTATGTTTGGGAATCCTGAAGTTACGCCGGGTGGACGAGCACTTAAGTTTTATTCTTCTGTTAGACTTGAAATTAGAAAAGGTGAACAAATAAAAAATGGTAACGAAATAATGGGAAATAAAACAAATGTTAAAGTTGTTAAAAATAAAATGGCTCCACCATTTAGAACATGTACAGTTGATATAATGTATGGCGAGGGAGTTTCGTCTAATGGAGAAATTGTTGATTTAGCATCTGAGGCAAGCATTATTGAAAAAAGTGGTGCTTGGTATTCATATAATGGTGAGAAATTAGGACAAGGTAAAGAGAACGTAAAAGAGTTATTTAAAAACAATCCTGATCTTAAAGCAGAAATCGAGAAAAAGGTTAGAGAACATTACGGAGTTACATCAAAAAACAATCCTAAAGAAGAAAAAGTAAAATGTGATAAAAATTAAATCACATTTTTTTTCTTGACTTATATTTGACAAAACATTAAAATAGAATTAGATAAGTATAATTTTATCTAAAATAAAAGTGGAGGTATATTATGGAAACACTTAATTTCTCCATTTTGCTGGTCCTTATTGGACTTTTTGTTGGAAGCTTGATACTATTTATCAAAGCTTTAGACTCTTCTAAAAAAGTTGATATAATGCTGGAAAAAGCAAGAAAAGATTCTGAAAAAATAAAACGCGATTATTTACTTGAGGCAAAAG
>DUWA01000206.1 GCA_012840755.1 Mycoplasmatota bacterium
AAAAAAATAATAGATTAAATAAATAAAACTTAAATATACTATATAATGAATTGTTTTTATTGTTAAAAATAGATTTACAAAAGTATTAAAGTTTGTTATAATCTTAAGCGAGTATTAATTACTCCTTGCTTCGCATGAAGCCAAAGACCATAAGGAGGTGCAAAAATGAGAAATTATGAAATTATGTTCATTGCAAGACCAACATTAGGAGAAGAGGATTTAAAAAAAGTTATTACTAACTTCGAAGAGATACTAACTTCTAACGGAGCTAATATTACTAGCTCAAAAGAAATGGGTCAAAGAGAATTAGCATATGAAATAAAAGATTTCAAAAGTGGATATTATTTTTTATACACTATTGAAGCTAGTAATGACCAAGCAATTAAAGAGTTTGACCGTTTAGCTTTAATTAGTAATGATATTATTCGTCATTTAATTACTAAATTAGAAGACTAAGAGAGTGAGGTAAAATTATGAATAGAGCTATGTTAGTTGGTAGATTAACGAGCAAACCAGAACTTAGATATACGGGTTCTAATTTACCTTATACTAGATTTAATATAGCTATTAATAGAACTTTTTCAAATGCTCAAGGGCAAAGAGAAGCAGATTTTATTAGCGTAATAGTTTGGAGAAAGCAAGCAGAAAATGTTTGTCAATATCTTGATAAAGGTAGTTTAGTTTCTGTTGAAGGAAGAATTCAAACTGGAAGTTATACAGATAAAGACGGAAATAAAAGATATACTTGGGATGTTGTTGCTGATTCAATAAATTTTTTAGAAAGTAAAGCACAAGCCCAAAGTAGACAAAGCTCTGGATATGGATATTCTAACGATGTTAGTCCATATGATTATCAAAATGATTCTATGTCTATGAATGATATGAGCATTGATCAAGATCCTTTTGCAGATTTTGGTGATAGCGTTTCTATAGATGATAACTTCCTAGAATAAAGGAGGAAATAAAATGGCAGAATTTTATAGAAAAAAGAAAAAAATTTGTCAAATGTGTGCTGGAAAAAGCGTAGATTATAAAGATACTGAAATTGTTAAGAAATATGTTAGTGGTGATAAAGGTAAAATTTTACCAAGAAGAATAACAGGAGCATGTTCTAAACACCAAAGACATATTGCTGGTGAAGTAAAAAAAGCACGTTTTATAGCACTTATACCATTTACAAAATAATTGAACGTTAAGTTCAATTTTTTTATGAAAAATTGCTTATATTTTATTAGTTTAAATGTATTAATAATATTATTGATGTTTTACTGTGCATACTATAAATATAAGATTTTTAATATATTAACAACTTGATTTCATAACTATCTAGGTTATTAATTTCTAATTGTTCATATAATATGTTGGTGTTAGTTGTTTTTGCTGTTCTTCTTATATATATGAAAATTATTGTCATTTCTATTAGTTTTATATAACAATAAAAAAAGCACGAAGTCACAACTAGTAAATAATGATAAAAAAGTAAAAAAAGTTTTAAAAAACACTTGCATTTCATATAATATAAGTGTATAATTTTTGATGTGTGGCATGCGTTGATGTGTGAGGTTGCCGAGACACCGGGTTAAGTTGGCAGACAAAACCAGTTGGAATCGGGTTTTTACACGGAGCAAGTCTATACTGGATATAGACGAAGGGAGGATACAATAATGTCAAAAACTAAAATTCAAATTAAGTTAAAAGCATTTGAACACAAAAGTTTAGATAACGCTTGTGCAAGAATAGTTGAAACTGTAAAGCGAACTGGTGGGGAAGTTAGTGGGCCAATTCCACTACCTACTGAAATCGAAAAAATTACAATTTTGAGAGCTGTTCACAAATACAAAGATTCTCGTGAACAATTCGAAAAAAGAACACACAAAAGACTTATTGTAATCAATAAACCTACAAAGGAAACTGTTGAGGCATTAACTCATCTAGATATTCCAAGTGGTGTTGATATACAAGTGAAATTATAATTTAATAGGAGGAATAAATTATGAAAGGAATCTTAGGTCGTAAAATTGGAATGACTCAAGTATTTACTAAATCTGGCAAATTGATTCCTGTAACTGTTGTTGAAGTAGAACCGAATGTGGTTACGCAAATTAAAACGAAAGAAAATGATGGTTATGAAGCAATTCAATTAGGATTTAGTACAAAAAGAGAAAAGTTAGCGACAAAAGCTTCTATTGGTCATACCAATAAAGCAAACACTACACCTAAGCGCTTCTTTAGAGAAATTAGAGGTGTAGAAGTTAGCAATTATTCATTAGGGCAAAAAATCAAAGTAGATATTTTTACCGAAGGAGAAGTTGTTGACGTAACTGGAACTAGTAAAGGAAAAGGGTTCCAAGGAGTTATTAAAAGACATAATCAAAGTAGAGGGCCTATGGGGCATGGTTCACATTATCATAGAGGACCAGGTTCGATGGGGACAATGAGACCAATGCGTGTTTTTAAAGGTAAGAAATTACCAGGTCATATGGGGGCGTTAACTGTAACTGTTCAAAATCTTGAAATTGTTAAAGTTGATGTGGAAAATAATGTAATTCTTGTTAAAGGTAATATACCAGGACCTAAAAAGTCGTTAGTGGTAATTAAAACTGCAGTAAAAAATCCAAACACTGTAAGAGTAGTTGAAGAATTAAACTCTTATATTACGGATACTGTAGTGGAAGAAGTTGTAGCTAATGAAGAAACACCAATGGTTGAAGTTGAAGAAACTTCATCTACTGAAAACTAATAGGTAGGGAGGAAATATAGATGGAAAAGTTATCTGTATTAAATATCAAGGGTGAAAAAGTTAGCGACATTAACCTAAATGCTGAAATTTGGGGTATTGTTCCGAATGATGCAGTTTTATATGATGCAATTACTTTAGCAAGAAATTCACAAAGACAAGGTACTGCAAGTGCAAAAACACGTAGCGAAGTAAGTGGTGGTGGAAGAAAACCATGGAGACAAAAAGGTACTGGACGTGCTCGTCACGGTAGTATTCGTTCACCACAATGGGTTGGTGGAGGTGTAGCATTTGGACCTCAACCAAGAAGTTTTTCTAAAAAAATGAATAGAAAAGAAAGACGTTTAGCACTTAAATCTGCTTTAGCTTATAAAAATATCGGTAGTGAACTTATCGTTTTAGATAAATTAACTTTAGATACTGGAAAAACTAAAGAAATGATTAACGTTCTAAACAATTTAAAATTAGATAAAAAAATATTAATAGTAGTAGACGAATTAGATGAAAATGTAATTTTAGCTTCACGTAACTTAAGTAATGTTATGTTACTAGAGGTTGATGAAATTAATACATTTGATGTTGTTAGAGCAGATTACATGCTTACAACAGTAGCTGCTATTAATAAAATTGAGGAGGTGCTTGCATAATGATGAGTAATTATAGAGATGTTATAAAGGCGCCAATTATTAGTGAAAAAACTGCTGATTTAGCGCAAAACAATAATACAATTACTTTTAGTGTTGATGTTAAAGCTAACAAAACACAAATTAAACAAGCAGTTGAAAAAATATTCAATGTTAAAGTTGAAAGTGTAAATACAATCAATGTTAAGCCAAAAACTAAAAGAGTTGGCAAATACGTTGGGAAAACAAATAGAGTAAAAAAAGCAATTGTTAAGTTAAAAGAAGGAAGTTCAATAGAACTTAACTAGTCTTAAAGGAGGATATTTATGGCTATTAAAACATATAAACCAACTACTAATGGTGTTCGTGGTATGTCAAAGTTAGTTAATTCTGAAATTACTGCTACTGAACCAGAAAAATCATTAGTTGTAACATTAAAAAAATCTGGTGGACGTAATAATCAAGGTAAAATAACATTAAGACACCGTGGTGGTGGAGCCAAGAGAAAATACCGTATAATAGATTTTAAAAGAAATAAAGATGGTATTATTGGTACTGTTGCTACTATTGAATACGATCCAAACAGAACATCTAACATTGCTTTAATAAATTACGTTGATGGAGAAAAAAGATATATTATTGCTCCAAAAGGATTAAAAGTTGGAATGCAAATAGAAAGTGGAACAAATGCTGACATTAAAGTTGGTAATTGTCTTCCTCTAGCTAATATTCCAGAAGGAACTTTTGTTCATAATGTTGAACTTAAACCAGGTAAAGGTGGGCAAATGGCTCGTTCAGCTGGTTTAAGTGTTCAAATATTAGGACGCGAAGGGAATTATACGTTACTTCGTCTGTCAAGTGGTGAAGTTCGTAAAGTAATAAGTAGTTGTAGAGCTACTATTGGAGAAGTTGGAAATGCTGATCATGAACTAGTTAACCTTGGTAAGGCAGGTCGTAAAAGACATTTAGGTATTAGGCCAACTGTTCGTGGTTCTGTTATGAACCCTAATGATCACCCACATGGTGGTGGTGAAGGACGTACACCAATCGGTCGAAAAGGGCCAGTTACTCCATGGGGTAAACCAGCTCTAGGATTAAAAACACGCGACACTAAAAAGGCAAGTAATAAGTTAATTGTTCGCCGTCGTAAAAAATAGTGAAAGGAAGATTTAAATGGCAAGAAGTTTAAAGAAAAGGCCTTTTGTAGATGGACATCTGTTTAGAAAAGTAAGAAAACTTAGTGAAACTGGGAAAAAAGAAGTAATCAAAACTTGGTCTCGCCGTTCAACTATCTATCCTGAATTTATTGGACACACATTTGCTGTTCATAATGGTAAAGAATTCATTCCTGTTTATGTAACAGAAGAAATGGTTGGACATAAATTAGGGGAATTTGCGCCTACACGTAAATTCGGCGGACACGGTGCTGCAAAAGGTAAAAGATAATATATAATTACCAGGGAGGAGGACTAAAATGGAAGCTATAGCGATTGCAAAAGGGGTTAGAATTGCTCCTCGTAAGGCTCGTTTAGTTATAGATTTAATTCGTAATAAAGATGTAGCAGAAGCTGATAGGATTCTGGCTAACATTAATAAAGAAGCAGCGAGATTAATAAGAAAAGTATTAGTTTCCGCTGTTG
>DUWA01000207.1 GCA_012840755.1 Mycoplasmatota bacterium
ATATTAGTTTCACTAATATTTTTTACATTTTTTATATTAATTTTATATGTAATTGTAGCTTTAGGAATTGTTACATTCAATTTTAATATTTCTTTTTCTTTTGCTACCTTGTCCGGTTCATTATATGTTTTTAATTTAATTTTTTTATTATCAGACTTGTTTTTAAAATCAATAGTTTCTAGTATTTCAATAGTTTTATTCGGATCAACATTCCCTGTTATTACTATAAACATATTAGATGTTGTATAAAATGTGTTATAACATTTAAATAAATCTTCTTTAGTAATACTTCTTATACTATCGATACTTCCTATTATAGGATATTTCATAGGATGATTTATAAATGTATTATATAATATTCCTTCATAAAGTCTAGTATATGGATCATCTAAATACATTTTAATTTCTTGTTCAATTATCCCTTTTTCTTTTTCAATATTTTCATCAGTAAAATGCGGTGTTGTAACAAAATCAATTAGATATTTTATATTTTCTTCGAAAAAATCTATTCCTGAAAACAAATATGTTGTTTTTACATAACTAGTATTAGCATTAAGATCTGCGCCACGCTCAGAAAAAAATGTAAACGGATCTATTCCATTTTCTTGTTCAAATACTTTATGTTCAAGAAAATGGGCAATTCCATCTGGAACCTTTATCATTTTCTTTTCATCAATTGGAACAAACTCATTATGTATGGAACCAAAATCAGTTGAAAATGTAACATAAATATTGCTTACATTACTCATAGGAACAATGAAAACTCGAAGATTATTATCTAAAACTTTTTCAACAACTTCAACACCAAGTTTTTCAAGTTCTTTCTTACTCACTAACATCTTCCTCCACATCTGTTCCTTCAAGTAAATATATTGTATCTAAATGAATTTTTCCTATTATTTCTTGTATTTCAGTTCTTTTGACTTTTTTAATTTTCTTAATTCTTTCATTAGGTAAATCATAATTTAAATATTCTTTACTTGTATAGGAATTAATTATAGCTTTTTGAGAATCATTTATCTCTTTCAAAGCATTTATATATGTTGTTTTTGCCGCTTCAATATCTTGGTCTGAATAAATACCTTTTTGCATATTTTTAAACTCTTTTTTTATTAATGATATTGTCTTTTTAAAATCTTTAGAGTTAATACCTGCTCTTATTGTCATAATATTCATAACTGCATTATAACTAGCTGATATAGAATAACACAAAGAATTTTTTTCTCTAACTGTTTTAAAAAGTTTAGAATCAGGTCCACCACCAAATATATATGTAAAAATTGGCATAACATATTGTTTTTGATATTCCTTTATATCACTTAGTTTATAACCTATTACAAGTTTACTTTGAGTTGTATCTATTTGTTCTTTTACAGTTTTAACTCTACTTCTAATTTTTTTGTGTGATAAATAATGTGATTCACTTGGTTTTTTTAATGTGTTAATTTTAAATGTTTCACTAAATATTTTTTTTACTTGTAAAGAATCTATATCTCCTATAACAAATATATCAATAATATCACTTCTAATCATTTTTTTATAATATTCATATAATGATTCTGGTGTGATTTTTTCCAAGTCATCCAAATAGCCATTTGGATTATATGAAATAATTGATGACTTATCCATGTTTTCAAGCATTCTAATAAAACTATATTCACCAGTTCTGTCTTTAATAGAGGTAATTTTATCAGCCATGTATCTTTTACATACATCAAATGAATTAGAATCAAATTTTCCATCTTTTACATTTGGATTTAATAATAGTTCTAAAAAAAACTTAATTGATTTTTCAATCATTTTAGGTTCTGTATATATTTCATTTAAAAATACTGTATTAAAGGAACTAACTAGGTAATTACCAGATATATAATTAGTGGCAGAAAAATTTATGTTGTATAACTCTTCCATTTCGATATCTAGCTTTCTTGTTGTTTTATATTTAAAACTAGAATCTAGTAAAACATCTTTTAATAAATTTCTAATTGTTATTTCATTTTTATTTATCTTTCTTTTAAAATTAATTTTAATATTTATTGTTTTAAATTTATCACATTTTATTATATGAAAGTTATAAGAACCCATGTTATATTTCTTATAATTCAAGTAAATCACCTCTTCTTTAGTATATGTAAATTTGTTTAATTTATAAGCAGTGCTGATTCTAGTGCTAGCTTAATCATATCGTTAAGACTTTTTTCTCTTTGCTGACTTGTTGTTGCTTCTTTAGTAACTAAACTATCTGAAACAGTCAAAATGCACGCTGCTTTTTTATTTAAAATATTGGCATTATGAAATAAAGCAAAAGACTCCATTTCAACACCAACACAATTTAATGTTTCATATTTATTTACAAAGTCATCTTTTTCTTTATAAAAAACATCACTACAATAAATTCTTTCTTTATGAATTTTTATATTATTTTCTAATGCTGTTTTTTCAATTATATTATTAACTTCAAGACTAGGATGTAATATGTTATCAGTAAAATTATTTTGAACTTTTGCATAACTAGAATCAGAATAAACCGAATCAGTTAAAATTACATCAAAAATATTTAATTTATCAGTATAACTTCCGCATGAACCAATTCGAATGATTATATCTACATCATAAAATTTAAATAGTTCATACGAATAAATTCCCATACTTGGCATTCCCATTCCTGATGCCATAACAGTCACTTTTTTATCCTTATAAAACCCAGTATATCCAAACATTGATCTAACTTCATTTATTAATTTATAATTTGTTAAATAATTTTCTGCAATATATTTTGCACGTTTTGGATCTCCTGGCATAATTACAATATTTGCGATATCTTCTTTTAATGCTTCTATATGTGGTGTCATAATTCCTCCTTTACCATATTTTTATTATACCATTATAACTAAATTAATTCCTATAAAATGATTGTATTTAAATTATTATTTCATAAAACAAAATATATGTGTAAATTTACATATGTTGTCATTTTTGTTTTACATAAAACAAAACGATTTTAAATCGTTTTACTTGCTCTTAATTCTTCTATATAGTTTTCCATTTTATTTCTTTTTTCACCACGAAGTGGTTTACATTTTTGATAATTTAAAACATCTTCCATCATAGCATCTGCCATTGCTCTACATCCTGGATAGCCACACATACCACAATTCAAACCAGGTAACAATGTTAAAAATTTTTCTTTTAAATTGTTGTTTTCCTCTTTTGAAGCAGTTTTAATATCTACGTAAATTATTAGTATACTACATATAAAAGCTGTTAGTGTAAGAATTAATATACCTATCATTTTATGCACCCCTTGCAATTTTCACAACTATGACAATCATTGTTTTTTCTATATAATATTATACATAATACTATTAAAAATATTAA
>DUWA01000208.1 GCA_012840755.1 Mycoplasmatota bacterium
GATGCCTTATATTTATTATTCTCAGTATCAGTAAAATAATAATATGTATTTCCATCTATTATTACTTCTTTAATTGAATTAATAGTTATTTCAACATTTTTAAAATCAATATCACTGTTTATTTCTTCGGTTCCTAAATAATTTTGTGCTGCTTTTATTATTCCATCCTTTGAGTCTGTGACAGATACCTTTTGATAATCTTGAACATCAACAAAAGCATACATTTTAACAAGTCCTGCATTGTCTTTAAGAGACATCAAATAAGTAGGCTTTCCTTTTAGATTAATTAAAAGTGGAAATGTTGATCTGTAATTCATCTGTTGTACTTGGCCTTCAGCACTTGCCATAGCAGAGTACTCCTCAGCTCCCGATACTTCATAAAATTTAGTTTCTTTTGTTCTTAAATTACTCATAATAAATCCTATATTAGATTCATCATTAGCAACAGATGTAATACCTGTATATAAATAAACATCGTCGTTCATAACTGTATAATTATATCCTTCAGTAGTTGCAATAACGCCTTTTTGTCCAAAAATAGAATTGAAAAATCCATTTTTATATTTTCCCCAATCATTAACTTGATTTATTAAAAGATTAGCAGAATATACATGATCTACCCAACTTGGAATGGAATTAATATTATGTTTGCTACTTTTTCCACTTATTGGATCTAAAATAATTACGCCTGTAATATCTTTTTTAATTCCTATACCTTTATATTTAACAGTAGGGATTATCCAATAAGGATTTCCATCATTATCTATTTCAAATGATTCTTTATCAAATATTTCTGTTGGATAATCGAATCGAAGCTTTCTATATAAATCTTTTGAAAAAAGAGCAGAAGGCATATATTTCATACCTTTTTTTAGTCTTATTAAGTTAGCTTTCCCATTTACAGAGTTTACTGTAATATAACCTTCTATACCTCTAGATCTGTTAGTAAAATACTTAATTACATTTGCATATTCTAAAGGTGTAACTCGTACTATATCATTATTGTAATTTATTTGTGTGTATAAATCAGATACTCTATATTGAGAAACTAGATCTGTCATTTGTCCCATAACTCTATCTCCAAGTTTTTGACTTGAATTTTTATCAAGTAGTGGTAATTTTGAAAAATCA
Organism: Mycoplasmatota bacterium; assembly: GCA_012840755.1. Taxonomy (GTDB): domain Bacteria; phylum Bacillota_I; class Bacilli_A; order RF39; family UBA660; genus DUWA01. The sequence continues at coordinate 1,132 of DUWA01000208.1, forward strand.
ACTTCTTGTATATCCTCTACAAAACTAGAATCCTCATTTATTGTTATTCTATTAGCGTATGATTTGCTATTGAAAATAGGTGATAGTATAAAATTTATAATACCTAAAAGAATTATGATAACAGGAATAACTGAATATATAATAATAGTTCTTTTTTTTGTTTCCTTTTTTCCAATAATGTTTTTCCTGTATAACAAATTACTAATTTCGTAAGATACTCCAACTATGAATGCCATTAATAATGTATATACCCAAAAAAATGGACATGTTAAATTAAGCGGTGGTAGCATGAAATAATAAAATATAAAACAAACCACAACCATTGCTATTATAAATTTTATATTTCGATAATTAAATTTCATATTCTTCCTTCTTTCTATATTTATTTAAAATATGTAAAATATCTTTTCCATATTTATTTAATTTTATTTCTGAAAACCCCTTAATATTTACAAAATCATCTAATGTTTTAGGATTTTGATTAATAATATTCTCCATTTGTTTATTAGTAAATATAATATATGGTTTGGTTTTTTCTTTTCGACTTATTTTATATCTATACATTTTTAAGTCTTTAATAATAGATTCTTTATTATTTGTAATTGTTTTGATATCTTTTATAACATCAATTATTTCTATATCATCTATTAAATCAGATTTGTTATTTTGTAGTTTTATTTTTTCTTTTTTATTATTAAAGTAATTAAATTTAAAATTATATTCATTTTCTAGATTACA
>DUWA01000209.1 GCA_012840755.1 Mycoplasmatota bacterium
AATTAGTAGACGTAAAATTAATGACTTTCTCATCAATTTTATTATATTTTTTCTCATATGCTTCTCCTAAATTAATTAAATTAATTATCAATTGGGTAGAATTACTATTTTGATTTGTTACATACTTATTCTTAAATTCTTTCACTTTTTTTAAATTATACATATCACATTCTATAGCCTTAACTATCTCCCATGGGTTACTAGAAATTAGACCTGGGATTTCTTTGGAATCATAATCTATAAATAGTCCTCTATTTTTTTATACTTTTTAATATCATATACATAGAAAAATAATGGTTTTTCCAAAATAGCAGCTTCAAAAGTAATTGCAGAATAATCAGTTACAATATAATCTGATGCTATTGCAAGATTCATAACATCAAAATTATTATCAATAATTGCAGAACCATGATCTTTAATTACACTTTTATCTAAATGATGTTTTTTAATAATTAAATTATATTTTTTAAAATCTACCTGTTCAATAAACTTACAATATTGTATTTGTTTTTTCTTTCTAAATGTTGGAGCATATAATATTGTTTTTTTTGTTTTATCCAAATTATAATAACTATATATTTCATTTTTTATTTTATTTTTATCAACGCTTAACAAATAATCTACTCTTGGCATACCATATGGTTTTATCTTAGACTTATCAATATTAAAACATTTAGAATAATTGTCTATCATTTCATTACTTCCACATATTACATAATCATAATTTTTATGCATTTTCATAAAATTAGCAATTTTATTATTACTTCCTTCATTTTTACCCAAAGTTGCATAGCCAAATTTTTTTATAGCACCCAATGCATGCCAGATTTGAATTATTTTTAATTGTTTTTTATGTTTATATACACTAATCGGTATTATATAACTATCTATAATAGCACTTCTACTGGTTGCTAAATGATACATCTCAATAATAATATGAATTGGCAGCATTAATTTAAATTTTAATTTGTGATTTAAAACAACAACTTTTGTTGAAGGATATAAATAATTAATTTTTTCTTTTAACATCATAAAATCTATAGGTGTTTTTTTACTACGTCTAGTTATTAATACAACTTTATTCATAGTTGGTAAAATCTTCAATAGTGTATATATTAAATTTCCAATTTGTTTGATAATCCAAACTACATATAACACATTACCACCTACTTCTTCAATACTTCATAATTATAATAACATAAAACGACATTTTTTTAAATAAGTATAAAAAAAGAAGACTACCATGAGCCTCCTCCGCCGCCTCCTGATCCTCCACCAGATGATGAACCACCCGACCTACCGCCTGATCCTCCACCAGATGATGATGTTGGAGTGTTTATAGTTGTTACCTTCGAATAATTATTAATCATAAATGAATTAAAACCTGAAGTATGTCCATCATACCAGCTTACAGGCGGTATAGAAATTCCTTCAAAATTAGAAATCCATTTTTTAGTTAATCCAAAAACATATGCATATGGAATTATATCATAAAAATAACTTGGATTTTCCATAATAAGAGCTTCTAATTTTTCTTTCTCAGCTATATTTATAAAATTTTTTAATCCTTGCAGTTTACAATATAGTTCATTAGAATGTTGAGTTCTTATTTTTACCTTTTTTTTCATATACTGCATAAAACAAATAATTAATAAACCACTCATATAAACAATAATTAATTCTAGTTTCATTAAAAGTCCAGGAAGAATTAAAAACAACCATGGAAATCCTCCCCAAATCGAAAAGAATATAATTAAAAACATATTTGCAGAATTATTTTTATAGTTAAAAATAGTATGAGTAATAACCATTTGCGCAGTAATAGGGAATACAAGCGATATAAATACCGGTTCTCCGATACTTAAATAATTTGGAATAATAGAAATTAATATAAATGTCAGAATAATCAAAACATTAATTTTCAAGGTGTTATTTCTATATTTTCTTTCAAATATTTGATCTTTAATTTCTTTAGAATACAACTCTTTTTTTATTTCTGCCACTGTTTTATAAAATTTCTTTTTTAATTCAGTATCTGTAACATCATCTGTTAGTTCAAAAAGACCATCCATAAATTGCTTCTCTATTTTATTATTACCATCATAATCTTTAATTTTTTTAAATCTATATCCAGTTGTTTTAAAAGCACCAGTATATTGTTTTTCACTTATCTCTATATATCCTTTACTTGCTAAATAGACAAGCAGTGACATAATATCTTTATCAGATATATCACCATTATATATATACCCAGCCTCTGTACTATTACAGTTTTTAGGTGGATAAAATTCAATTGGAACAATAATTTTATTATGTTTGTTTTTTAATATTAATTGATAAATTATATATATCAAATCAAAAAACAATATTAATACCGATAATGAAAATACAATATCATCCCAATAAATAAACTCTTGAGCTGTACTAAAATAACCTTCTTCCAATTCTAATCTTATTGTTAAAGCCTCATTTGGTTCTAGTCTTCTTAACACAATACCTTTTATAGTTTTACCTTCTACACTATAATAAAGATCATCATAGCCCACTGTGCCTTTACTTCCTAAAGAAAAACCTATTTTGTCTTGATTAAAACTTTTAGGCATATGGGCTTTAAAACTAATTTCATTTATATAAGTATCCCATTGATCTCCAATTATATTAAAATAAAATTCATCAAATTTAGATGTATCATCTTTTCCTATATTGTATTTATATGATATAACATAATCGACTTTTCCTTTTATATATTTGTTTTTATCACCTATTTTTATTTCATAAAAACTATCCGATTTATTTATAACATATTTATTATTAACATCTACATCCGTAATTTTAGCTCGATTAAAACCTTTACTTTGATCTTCTCTTATAATATTATTTTTAAGAGGTATTTTTCTATATATTCCGTGTTTTTCTACATTAAAATAAACTTTAAGTGTCTCGATTATATCAAAAGAATTGTCTTCATTAACCGTTATTTCGATATCATATTGATCAATATAATAATCATATTGGTTTTGATAATTATATAAAGTATCTCCATTTACGTTAATTATAAACAATAACCATACAATCACAGAAAAAACTGTTTTTTTTATCATAACTCCACCTTAACATTTTCTTTTTCTAATTCTTTTACGCTAAACATTGCCTCTTTTTTTAATTTGAAAATTTTTGCTACTAAATTACTTGGAAACATTTCTACTTTATTATTATACATTCTTACTACTGCATTATAGTATCTTCTAGACGATGCAATTTCATCTTCGATAATAACTAAATTTTTACTTAAATCCATAAAATTTTCATTCGCTTTTAAATTAGGATAATTTTCAACAAGTATAAGTATCTTGTCTAAATAACTATTAATGTTTTCATTGATCCTAATTTTATCAGTATTAGAATATTCATCATAAGTGATGCTTCTAATCTTAGTAATTCGTTCTAGTAAGTCTCCTTCATGTTTTGAATACTCTTTTACTACTTTAACTAAATTTGGAACTAGATCCCACCTTTTTTTTAAACAAACATCCATAACAGAAAATGCCTCGTTAACCATATTTTTTAAATTAATTAATTTATTATAAATAAAAGCAAAATATAACCCTGAGAAAATAATTAAAAAACCTATAATATATTTCATAATTCACCTGTTTTCTATCATATTTTTAATCTTATAGTAACAATTACATTTTTATTTCTCAATTGTTTTTATAATTATATCATATCTTAT
>DUWA01000210.1 GCA_012840755.1 Mycoplasmatota bacterium
GTTAAAAAGCCTTGCATTTTTTAATTAATTTATTACTTATATATTTTAATATAACATTATTTATTTTACCTTAATATTACCATTTAAATCATATTTTAGCATAAGTGCATTTTTAGTACTACCTATACCTACCAAGTCACCATCAATTGATGTAGTAACTCCTACTACTACATATCCATCACTAGCTTCTGTTATGCAATCAAAAATTTCTACACCACTTCCACCAAAAGAGCTCTTCCATACTATATTCCCGTTTAAATCATATTTAACTATTAGACCAGTAAATATCCCCTTATTTAATTCCATTAAATCACCATCACTAGATTGAGTTACCCCTACTACTACATATCCATCTGTTGATGTAATTAAACCAGTAAATACCTCTTCTTTGGTTCCAGCAAAGGTCTTTTTCCAAACCATATTTCCACTTATATCATATTTAACTATAACAGCATCATTTTGAATATGTCCTGTTGCTATATATCCATCACTCGTTGCCTTTATCCCTACGTATTCACCATCTATATTTCCTTCTAAAGTTTTTTCCATACTATATTGCCACTTAAATCATACTTAACTATAATTGCTTTTTGTCCACTATTTACTCCTGCTAAGTCACCATTAATAGAAATAGCAGAACCTACTACTACATATCCATCTGTAACCGTTGTTATATTACTATATCCATCATCCAAACTTCCACCAAATGTTTTTTTCCATACTATATTACCTTCCAAATCATATTTGACGATAATACTATCAAAGGCTCCTTTATTTAATCCTTGTAAATCTCCGTCCGAAGATTCGCTGTATCCCACAGCTATATATCCGTCGTTAGTTGTTGTAACATCGTAAAATCTCTCAGAACTACTTCCTCCAAATGTGGATACAAAATATTTTGTTAGTGTTGTTTCTATACCATATTGTTCTTTAGATTTATTTGTTAATGTTGCTTTTGAATCTTCATATCCTTTTTCCACACAGTTTTTTCCATTATGTAATGAAATTGCTACTTTTCCTTCTTCATTTATAATTACTTTCCCATACTTTGGTTTTTCACCATCATAATTAAGCTCTATATTTCCTTTTAATTTAGTTTCATCACCATTATTATATAAATAAATAGTCTTAGATGGTGAACCGGTTAAAGTTCTTACTACGAAGCTATTTTTCCCCGCATCTACTATTCTATAACTGCTATTTATAAATGATTTTTTTTCTACGTTGCTTATTATATTTAGTATTAATGGTACTGAAATTAGGGCAATAACTGCTAATATTATTATTACTGCTAAAAGTTCAATTAATGTAAAAGCGTTTCGTTTCATACTAGAACCTCCAATCTTAAAAAGATGATAACATATTGTTTATAAAAAACAATACATTTTTCGTTATTTTTTACGATTAGTTTATTTTTTAATGTATATTAAAAAAAGCAGATATGCTTTTATCTACTTTTAATTTTATTAGAAATTTAAACTAATCCATTTTTTATTATTAATATATTTATCACTTATATATTTTTTTAATACTTCTTTATCATTTTCTAACTCTTTATACACAATCTTACGTTCAATATCATTAAATATTTCTTTTAAAAAATATCCTGGTTTCTTGTTTAATAACATACATATTTCGTTCGCATTTATATTTATATCATTTATACTGTTTATGCTTAAACTATTAAACTTACATGCTATATCCTTTTTATTAATATTATGTATTTCACCAACTACAGAGGATATATATAACCCATATTTATATAAATTGTAATTATCTAAAACATCTAGATTATTAAGTTCATTTATTTTCTTAATCATATCTTTTTCATTGTTAGTAAAATCATATACATCAACAACACCTAATTGAGCCCATATTCCTATTACTGACGATGTGATAATTAAATTATCGATATTTGATAAATTTAGATGTTTATCTAGTTCTAGTTCCTTAATAAGTGATATTCCATATTTTACATTTATGCTTGAAAATATTTTTTCTAATTCTTCTTTTTTTCTATAATATGATAAC
>DUWA01000211.1 GCA_012840755.1 Mycoplasmatota bacterium
AACCTATATTAGATGTCATTATTATTATGACATTATCGAATCTTACATTTACTCCCTTAGAATCTTTAAGTTTTCCCTCATCTAGTATTTGAAATAATAAATTAATTATTGCAGGACTTGCTTTTTCTATTTCATCAAGTATTAATACTGAGTTTGGTTTATTTCTAATATCCTCTAAAATATTTTTATTATCAGAGTAACCAACATACCCAGGAGGTGCTCCAACTATTTTGCTCACACTATGATCTTCACTAAATTCGCTCATATCAAGTCGAATAACATTGTTTTTCCCTACTAAATTCTCACCAAATACTTTAGCAAGTTCTGTTTTACCAACGCCAGATGGACCAGAAAACATAAGTGAATAGCACTGATTTTCTTCTTTAAACCCTAATTTTACTTTTTTTATTATATCTAATAGATCTTTAATGGCTTTATCCTGACCCACTATTTTTTCATTCATATTTGTTTTTATTTTGTCTATAACTTGTTTATTGTCATTTAAAATTTCATATACTGGTATTTTAGTTTTTAAATTTATTACATTTGCAACATCTTTTTTAGTTACCTGTTTAATCTCTTTATTACATAAACTAAGTTCTAATATATTAATTTTATCCATTAATTCATTTTCTTTCATTTTATACTTTTCTGCTTCTTCAAAATTATTTTCAATTATTAATGTGTTTTTTCTTTTTAAGACATCATTTAATTCTTTATTTAGTTTATTATATTTTTTTAAATCTTTTCCTTCTTTTAAACTAACACTAGCACAAACCTCATCTAAAACATCGATTGCTTTATCCGGCTGATTACGATCATATATATATTTTTCTGATAATTGAATAATTACATCTACTATCTCATCAGAGACTATTACGTTGTGATACTTACTATAGACATCTCTTTGTTTCATAAGAATTTCTCTTACAGTTTCACGGTCTGGAATATCTATCATTACTTTTTGAAAGCGCCTTTCTAAAGCTCCATCTTCCTCTATATATTTTTTATACTCATTTATAGTAGTTGCTCCAATACAGCGAAGTTTATTACGTGCTAAGGCTGGTTTAAAAATATTTGAAGCATCAATCGCTCCTTCAGCACCACCAGCACCGACAAGTGTGTGTATTTCATCTATAAATAAAATAATATTATCATTTTCTTCTATTTCTTTTAGAATTTTTCTAACACGTTCCTCAAATTCTCCACGATATTTTGTTCCTGCTACAGTTGTGGCCATATCAAGACTTATTATACGTTTCCCTTTTAAAACATGAGGAACTTCATCATTGGCAATCATTCTACTTAATTCCTCAACAATAGCAGTTTTACCGACTCCTGCTTCCCCTATTAATATTGGATTATTTTTAGTTCTTCTAAGTAATATTTCTAAAACTCGTTTTATTTCTTTTTCTCTACCAATAACAGGATCTAATTCGTTGTTTAAGGCTTTTTTAGTTAAATCCACCCCCATCTCCTCAAGTAAAAGCTTTTTATTTTTCTTTTTATATGTTGTATTAGCAAGTTTATATGTAAATTCTCTATATAAGGAATCAATATCAATATCCATTCCAATTAATACACGAATAGCTACACCTTCACCTTCTTCTAATAAACTGGAAAATAAATGTTCGGTTGTAACTTCACCATTATTGTTTTCTTTACTATCAATTATTGCATTTTCCATAATTCTTTTTAACAACGGAGTGTATAAAAACCACTTACTTTCAATATTCCCAATACCTACTACATCTATAATCTCTTTTTTAAATTTATCATATGTCAGATTATATTCTTTTAATTTTTTAGCTATATTTTGATTTTCTTTTATTATAGCTAAAAGTAAATGTTCACTACCTATATACGGATGTCTTAATTCATACATTTCCTTCTTTGCTGTCACAAGTACTTTTCTTGCATCTTCTTTAAAATTTCCAAACATAACCATCCTCCTATTACTATTCTATGATTATTGTGTTAAATAATAAGTCGTTTTAATCAACAAAAAAGAATTATTTTTTAAATTAATTCTTATAGTAAAATAAAAATAATTTTATAT
>DUWA01000212.1 GCA_012840755.1 Mycoplasmatota bacterium
GAAATTTCGAAGTTATGCAACACAATATTATTAATGTTAGAGTTGTTAGTTTAATGCGAGATTTTATTACCATTGGGCTGATAATGATGAGTTCTCTTCTTCTTATATTTATTATAAGAGCAACAGGATTTGACATTAAAAAATTTAACTTTGGCAGAGATTTACAAGAATTAGAAATTCAAGAAGAGGATAATGAAGAGTTTGAAGTTAATGTTGAATTCAATTCTAATGAAATAAATCGTGGAATAAGAAGAAGAATAAGATTTGCAAAGTATGTTTATGTTGAAAACAAGTTTTTAATAAATATAGTAGTTTTGATTTTTTTTATAATTGTAAGCTTTTTTATATATATTAGGCTGACAACTATGGATACAATATATAAACAAAAAGATATATTCTCATCAACTAATTTTGTTATGCATGTTGATAATTCCTATATAACTAATAAAAACTATAAAGGAGATAAAATAACAGATAATGTACTTTTAATAGTTGATTTAAAAATAAGGGGTAAATATGGTAAAGCTTTACAATTTGATACGTATTCTTTATATCTTGATGTAAATGGAAGCACATATACACCTACTATCAAGTATAAGGAACAGTTAATAGATTTAGGAATTAATTATACTAATCAAAATATTACAAGAGAAGATTTCAATTATATTTTAGTATTTGAAATTCCTAAAATATCCAACACATCAAACTTAATCTTGAAATATGTAGATAAAATAAATTATTCAAAAAATAGTTTAAAACCTAAATATGTAAGAGTTAAAGTAGAACCGTTTAATTTAGATTCTACAAATGAAACTAAATCATTTCAAATTGGAGAAACAATAGAAATTAATAACACAGGATTAGCTGGAGGTAAAATATCTATAATTAATTATGAACTAAAAGATGTTTTTAAGGTTCCATATCGTTTTTGTGTAACTAATAATGAATGTTTTACATCTTATGAATATTTGAAACCAAACATAATAAACAATTATGAAAAGGCTATTTTAAAAATAAATGGAGAAATTGAGAATTCTCGAAAAGTTGATAGTAAAGTTTTAATTGATATTTATAGCTATATTGATAGTTTTGGTATATTGAAATATACAATAAATGGTAAAGAAAGAGTTCAAAAAATTTCATTCAAACAAGTTAAGCCCACTAAATTTAAAACATCTAATACTTTTTATATAGAAGTACTTAATGAGGTATTAAAAGCTGATAAGATATTCCTTGAATTCAATATAAGAGGAATAGGTTATACATATAATTTGAAATAATAAAAAAACATCTATTGTTTAGATGTTTTTTTGAAAAATACTTTTATAATTTCAAAAAATGTTAAAATATATAATATAAAAACATATTGTTGTGCTAAAATATAGAAGTGATGGAAATGAATTATGAGATAGATGGAAAAAAATATAATGTTGAAATTATACGTAAAAATAATAAAAACACATATATAAGAATAAAAAATGATTTTACTATACAAATAACTACTAATTTTTTTGTATCTAAAAAAAATATTTACGAGTTGATTACCTTAAATATATTAAGCATAAAAAAGATGATTGAAAATAAAAGAAAAACAGATCTAGATAGTGAAAAATTTTACTATCTTGGTAGATATTATGATATAATAATATTACCTAATCAAAGAAAAATGGTTTTCGATGACAATAGAATAATAGTAAGTGATGAGAAAAAGTTAGATAAATGGCTAAATAAAAATATAAACTCTTTATTTAATGAGAGAGTAGAACACATATATAATTTAATGGATGAGGAGTTTGAGTTTCCAAAAATTAAAATAAGAAAAATGAAAACTAGGTGGGGTGTTTGTAATAGATCTAATAATACCATAACTCTTAATAGTAACCTAATAAGATATAGTATTGATAAAATAGATTATGTTATTATACATGAACTATGCCATTTTACTCATTTTAACCATTCAAAGGATTTTTGGAAATTAGTTGAAAAATATTGCCCTGAATATAAAAAAATAAGAAGAGATTTAAAAGATTAGAGGTGCGTTATGAAAAAAGTATTTAATATCATTTTATGTTTTGTACTTGTTTTTGTAAGTATGATACCAAGATATGAAGTAAAAGCTAAAACATTGGGTGACATAAAAAAAGAGTTAGCAAAATATGAAGCAGATTATTTAGCTAACAAACATGAAAAACAAATGACTAAAGAAGAAATAGCAAGTGCAAATAATCAAATAAAAGCTATTACCAAAGAAATAGATCAAATAGGTGTAGATATTATTAATTTGAATAATGAAATTGAAGAACTCGGAAAAAATATTGAAAAGAAAAAAGTGGAAATTGAAAAAATATTAGTATTTATTCAGATTTCTAATGGTGAAAATGCATATTTAGAATATGCATTTGGTGCTACAGATTTTACAGACTTCATATATAGACTTTCCGTTGCCGAACAACTTACTAATTATAATGAGAAACTTATAAAACAATTCAACGAAAATATTGAAAAGAACAACAAAAAAAAGATAGAATTAGCTAATAAAAAGACCTCATTAAATACTAAACAAAACAACCTTTCTAGATTAGTTGTTGATTTAAATACGAGAATAGAAAAATTAGATGATTATAATTTATCAATTGAAGAAGAAATAAAACTTAGAAAAGAAGCAATAGATTTATATGAAAAACAGTTAGGATGTAAAGATCATGAAGATATTGAGACTTGTGGAAGGAATATTTTACCACCAGATACAGCATTTTATAGACCTCTTCAAAGTGGGACTGTTACAAGCGAATTTGGATATCGTAGTTTTTGGTTAAATGGTAAATGGATAAGTAATGATTTCCACGGTGGAATAGATTTATCTACCACAGATAATAATACACCAATATATGCTTCAGCGTCTGGAATTGTTATAGCTATCTCAAGAAATCAATCATGTGGGAAAAATATCGTATATATACAGCACAATGTAAAAGGAGAGACATATACATCTTCGTATTGGCACTTAAGAAGGGTTACAGTTAATCAAGGTGATAGAGTAACAAAAGATACTCAAGTAGGGATAATGGGTGGAGCAAAATTTGATAATGACACTTGTTCTACAGGTCCACATCTTCACTTTGTTGTATCAACAGGATTATATTTAACAGATTACCATAGTCATGCTACTTATAATGCTAGAAGGATTAATCCTAGAATAGTATTGAATGTACCTAAAATGGGTGTATATTTTAAAGATAGAATTACTAAATATTAATACCAAAGATTATAATTGGTTCTTTGTCAAATAGTGTTGGTGAGACCAAAAACTAATGATAATGAATTAAATTTATCGCAGGTCAAGAC
>DUWA01000213.1 GCA_012840755.1 Mycoplasmatota bacterium
GTGCAGGCGCTGTGGTGGTTAAGGATATAACTGAAACTGGGATATATATTGGGGTTCCGGCTAGAAAATTAGAATCTTGAATATAATGAAGGAGAAATAATATGGAATTAACTTTACAGGTTCTATTTTATTTAAGTGGTTTTATTATTATTTGGGCAATGGTGGGTTATCCATTATCATTAAAGCTGATTAGTAAAATTTATAAGGAGCGTACTCTTAAAAAAGATTATTCTCATCAACCGTCGGTTACAGTGATGGTGGTTGCACATAATGAGGAAAAAGTCATATTCCAAAAACTAAATAATATAATTGGACTTGATTATCCTCATAACAAAATTCAATTCTTAATTGCTTCAGATAATAGCACTGATAGAACAAATGAAATTGTTAATAAGTTTATATCAGATCACCCAGATAAAAATATTAGGTTATATGAAGTGAAAGCACGCAAAGGAAAAACTAATGCACAAAATGAGGCGCAAAAAACTGTTACCACTGATTATTTAGTTATGACTGATGCAAATTCTATTATGGACAAAAAAGCTGTTAAAGAGTTAATGGCAGCCTTTACTTCAGATGATATCGCATATGTTTCTGGAAGATTATCAATTGTAAACCAAGATGTAAGTGATGTAAGTGGTGCAGAAGCAAGCTATTGGGATAGTGATTTGATTGCACGTGAAATAGAAGGAAGAATTCAAACTATTACAGCTGGTAATGGGGCTTTATATGCTTGTAGAACAAAAGATTATTATCATTTTAATCCTATATTGTGCCATGATAGTGCGATGCCTCCTTTTTACGCTGTACAGGGCAAGAGAGCAATAGCTAATCATGATGCCATAGCATATGAAAAGGCTGGAGAAGTTATAGAAGATGAATTTGGACGTAAGGTGAGAATGAATAGAATAATACTTAAATACATTTTGCCGGACATAAGAATTCTAAATATATTTAAGTATAAATGGTTTTCATATTTTTATTTTGGTCATAGGACTTGTAGATATTTATTATGGATTTCGCATTTAATTGTTTTAATTACAAATGCTTTCTTAATTCATGTTAATTGGTTGTATGCTATGACTTTTATCGGACAAGTAATATTTTATCTTTTAGCCTTAGTTAAAGCTATAAGTAAAACAAACAACAAGTATATAACATTAATTTATTATTATTCTATTACAATTTTCGCGCAATGGGTTGGTGTATATAGAATATTAACAGGTAAGGCTAAGCCATTCTGGGAAAAGGCAGAGAGTACAAGATAACAAGTTAATCATCAAATATAAGTGATATTGGAGGTTTAATTTCATTGAAGAATAATTATGATATGGCTATTTTAGTAGTTTCGTGTGACGCATATGCTGACGTTGCAAAATATTTTTTTCCTCTTCTAAAACGGTATTGGCCTGACTGTAATTATAATATTTACTTTATTAATAATACTCTTAATGAGGATTATGAGAATGTAACTGTAATTAATGGTGGACTGAATATGGATTGGTCAGGTAGAGTAAAAAGTGCTTTGAATAATATTAA
>DUWA01000214.1 GCA_012840755.1 Mycoplasmatota bacterium
AAGTTAGTGAAATGCGCAAATATATTATTAAAAATTTTTTGTTTAAGCCAGCACTTCCTTTTTATAGGGTTTCTTATAATCAAAGACGAATATAAACTTACAGATTATAAATCACTTAATTTTAAAGTTAATAGACGAAAATATAAAATCAAACCTGTCATTAACTTTAAATTTCCTCTATTAAAGTATCAAATTATATTATATAAGTGTAAAATTACATATAAGGACTTTGAAGGAGCAAATATACACAACAAGGTTTTTCTATCATTTCAAGACAAAAATGGTTATGGATTTTTGAAAGCAATAAAATTTAATTTTTTATTAGGCGAAAAAACAAAAGATTATTTTGGCCCTATAAAAATTATTAGCGAAACCAATACATCAATATATGCAAGACGAGCAACTAATAATAGAATATATGTGACTGTGCGATTGTACAATAAAACAGATGAGTTTAAAGAAAAAATTAAAATACTTTTTGCACGTATCTTATCATATATATTGTTTTATAAAAAAATTGTACTTATGTATGAAAAAGAATCATTAAAATATGAAGAAAGTGCTTCTGTGTTATATGAAAGATTAATAGATTTGGATTACAAAAATATATATTATGTAATAGATAAGAATAGTCCTCATGTGTCTAATATTAAGAAAAAATATAAGAAAAATATAATTTATAAATCAACATTTAAGCATTATCTATATTTCTTCCTAGCAGATACATTTATTGGAAGTGAAACTATATCACATTCCATAGATTTGAGAGTTGCTAATCGTTTTATATTTAAAAAAATAGTTGAAAAAAAATATCAATTAGTATTTTTACAGCATGGCGTTACATATATGATTTCCTTAGCTTCAGATTATAGGAAATCATTTAGAAAAGGTCAAAGTATGCCTGAAAATACTAAAATAATAGTTTCATCTGAATTAGAATCGCGACATTTTATTGAACATGGCAATTATAATAAAGAAGATCTTTATATAACAGGAATGCCTAAATTTGATAGAAATATTAAATATAAAAATGCTGATAAAATTATTGTTATGCCGACATGGAGACCTTGGGAATATAATGAGATAAGAACTAACTTTAAAAATACTGGATATTATAAAATGCTTATAAGCATCTTGAATTCTATCCCTGATAATTTAAAAGAAAAGCTAATTGTTTTACCGCATCCACTTTTTATGGAAGCTATAAAGGATTCGGATTTTCCAATTGAAGTTCCATTATATAAATCATATGATGAACTTTTAAGAGAGGCAGATTTATTAATTACTGATTATTCTTCTATTGCATTTGATGCATTTTATAGAGGGTCTAAGGTTATATTTTGGTGGCAAGATATTGAAGAATGTATGAATAACTATGGTGGTTATTTAATGTTGAATGAAAAAAATAGATTTGGAGATATTTGTTATAATTCTGAACAACTAAGAAGTGTCATATATAAAAATTACAAAAGGAAGCAAAATCTAGAATATGTTAAAAATTACCGTAAAATAGTTGAGTTTAATGATAATAAAAATACTGATAGATTAATTAAAATGTTAGATGAAGATAATATTATAAAAAAACGCTATAATAGTAATAAATAACTATATATAACGTTTTTTTAT
>DUWA01000215.1 GCA_012840755.1 Mycoplasmatota bacterium
ATTAATCGCTCAAACGTGCTGTTCCTTCTCCATAATAAACAGGAATAATAGTTACAGTTTTGTTTTGAGCATCCCAGTCAACTTTACAGTTTAAGTTTTCTGCGATAACTCTTATTGGGACAAGGGTTCTGCCATTGATAATTACAGGTGCAGCATCTATCTGCACTGCATTTGTAGATTTTAATAAATCAAAACCTTTTTGGTAGGTTGTAACAGTATCATAAGTAATATCGTCTACTGCTACAGCATTTTTACCAATTTGAAGGATTATCCTTTTCCCAAAATTGTTTTCTGAAACTCCTTCTGAAACTGCACCTGAAACCCCGAAATTTTTATACTGCAATATAGTTACAGCCTTGTTTTCGGCATCCCAGTCAACTATACAGTCTAAGCTTTCCGCAATAAATCTTATTGGGACCATGGTTCTTCCATCAATTATTACAGGTGCAGCATCTAATACTGCCTGTTTTCCATAAACGGTAGCTGTAGTGTTTCCAATTTGTAATGTCATAGAAGCGTTGTTGGAAGCATAAGACATAACAGCAGTAGAAATAACAACCACCACCAAAATAAATAAAATACCTTTTTTCATCATAAAAAAAATCCTCCTTTATTTTTTAATATCTGGAATTATAATAAATGTATATTTAGAAATCAAATTTTTTTAAATATATATTATAATTAAAAAAACAAATAAGTTATTTTGCATTAAATAATTTTAACAGATTTTGGCAAGAAATCTCCTATCTTCTATAAGTAGGAGATGAATTGCCAATTATTGTTGTGACAGATAGATTCTATATGCTTATAACTTACCTGTTTGTATTTCTAAAAATAAAGATCAACTCTTTCAAATTTACGGCAAATCTTGATTTTCTTATTGATAATTGCGGAAATCTATGTTATAGAATTTATTAGTTGTTTTTAGGACAAAAGTATACAACACCTGCTTTTTAAGTAGGTGTTTTTTTACATGAAAAACTTGAATTGCGTAAGATACTTTAATTATATTAGTCATAAATATATTGTAGGGTTTTGGTAGTTTAGGGAGGTGTTTTAATGGGAAAGGGAGTTTTTTAAAAAAATCGTAAACCATTTTAATTATTTTTTTGAAAAACCATTGACACGAACACGAAAATGTTTTACATGCAATTAAGAACACGAAATCGTGTTAAAACAAACGCCGCAATACTAAAAAAAATAAATTTTAGGAGGAATTATAAATGACTAAAAAACTTTGGAATAACAAAGAACTAAATGAGGAAAATTTAGTCGACATGATAAAAGAATGCATAAAAAACAACTGGAGAAACTCAAATTTATTTAGGGAAACGGAAATAGCTTGCGAGATTATCGCTTGCGAAAGTTACGAGGGAAGAGATGAAGATGTCGAGTATATTCTTGAAAAACTCGACGATGGTGCAACTTTAGTTGATGTAGAAAACGCAATATCAAACGGAGAATGGTATTTCATGGAGACTGAAACGTGGAAAAAAAATATAATAAAAGGA
>DUWA01000216.1 GCA_012840755.1 Mycoplasmatota bacterium
AAGAATAGTAGTCTATTCTTTTTAAATCTTCAAAATTGTATTGTATTAAATAAATTCTTTTTGTATAATAAAATAGGTGATAGAATGGAATATAAAATTACAACGCGAAATGAAAAAGAAACAATTGCGCTTGCGCAAAATTTTGAATCAGAAAAATTTCCTAATATGATCATTTGCCTTAATGGAGAATTAGGTAGTGGAAAAACTGTGTTTACTAAAGGACTTGCAAACTCATTAGGAATAGACGAAACTATTACGTCTCCAACATATACAATCATTAAAGAGTATGATAGTGGGGCCTTACCTTTATATCATATGGATTTATATAGATTGGATGGTAATTCAGAGGGAATAGGAATTGAAGAGTATTTTACCAGAAATGGAATAGTTGTTATTGAATGGGCTGATACAATTAAAGAAATTTTACCAAAAGAAAGAATAGATATAAAGATTATCGTTGCTGGTGAGAATAAAAGAGTTTTTATTTTAACACCTCACGGTAAAATGTATGAAGACTTATGTGAGGCAATAATATGATATCTTTATTCATAGATACTGCTTCTTCTAATTTAATAATATACTTAATACAAGATGGAAAAATAGTTTCTTATACAAACAAAAAGGTTAATAATGAAATGTCAATTTATTTTTTTCCAGAATTAGAAAAATTATTTAATAATTCTGGATTAAAACCAATTGATGTAGATAATATATTTATAGTTAACGGTCCTGGGTCTTTTACAGGAATAAGAATTGGGCTTACTGTTTCTAAAATATATGGATCGCTTATGGATAAAAAAGTTATACCTATATCTAGTTTAGAATTATTAGCAACTACAGATATATCTTGTGATTACATATGTAGTTTGATAGATGCAAGAAGAGGTTTTGTCTATGCTGGGTTATACGATAAAAATTTAGAAACAATAATACCTGATCAACACATATCAGTTGAAGAATTATTAAAAGTTATACCAAAAAATAAAGTTGTCAAATTCATATCATATGATGAGATAAATAATATAGATATAACTATACCTAATGTTAATATATTAAAAATTGTTAATAAGCATATAACAGATGAAGGGATTAATCCTCATTCATTAAAACCAAATTATCTTAAAAAAACCGAAGCAGAGGAAAATATAGGATTAAATTTATGATAAGGGAAGCGACGGTTAAAGATATTAATGCTATTAACAGATTACTAAAAGATTTTAAGGTTGATGTAGATGAAAAAGACTTTGTAGATAATCCTTTTTCTAAATATTTGGTATATGAGTATAATAATGAAATTATTGCATTAGTTGATTATTCAAGTATTTATGAACGTTCAGAGATTAATTATATAATTGTTGATCCTAGGTATAGAAAACAAAAAGTAGCTACTAAACTTTTGGAAAAACTAATAGAAAGGCTTATTAGTAATAATTGCGAAAACATCTCTTTAGAAGTTAGAGATAATAATTATTCTGCTATATCTTTTTACAAGAAAAATGGTTTTACAGAAGTAGCTAGAAGAAAAAGTTATTATGGAAATGA
>DUWA01000217.1 GCA_012840755.1 Mycoplasmatota bacterium
AACAACATAGAAAAAATATATAAAACAAATAATTATAAAATAAATAATAATTTATATTTAAATAAAGAAAAAGTTTTTGACTGGCCAAGTCTAGGACTTAATAATAATGATAGTAGAGGATTTTGCTATGGATTAAAAAGCCATATTGCTATTTTATCAGACGGAACAGTTGTTCCTTGTTGCTTAGATAGTAATGGAATTATTGATTTAGGAAATATATTTGAAGAGAATTTAGAAAAAATATTAGAAAAAGAAAGAACAAAAAAAATAATCAATGGATTTAAAAGTAGAACAATTGTGGAGGAACTTTGCAAGAAATGTACATATAAAAACCGATTCAATAAGTAATAATATCTTTAAATAAGATTTATGATATGTTATAATTATTATAATGTAGGAGATGAATATATGAAAATAATAGTATTTGATAATAAGATAAAAAAAATAAGATTAAATAAATTTATTGACTGGCTAATATATATGGTTTTATATACATTAATATTAATCACGGTGTCAACGATATTTAAAAATACAGTATATATAGATAATTCATATTTTGGATTATGGGCATTTTTAGCTTCTGTATTAATATATATATTAAATAAAACAGTAAAACCAATTTTAATTTTTTTAACACTACCTATAACAGGTATTACTCTTGGACTTTTTTATCCGTTCATAAATGTAATTATATTAAAGATTGTATCTTTTATATTAAATGATCACTTTAATATAAATGGAATATTTTTTGCCTTTTTAGTTGCTGTTTTAATTTCAATTATGAATATATTAATGGAGGTATTAGTTTTAAATCCATTATTATCGAGAGGAGAGTAGTTTATGGATCCAATTTTATTAGATTTAGGATATATTCAAATACATTGGTATTCAATATTTCTATTTATTGCATTTTTAATAGGTGGAACGATTATATTAAAAGAAGCGGAAAGATTTAAGATTCCAGAAGATTTTATGATCAATTATTTCTTTTTCCTACTACCTTTCTCAATTATTGGAGCTAGATTATATTATGTAATATTTAATTGGGATTATTATTCACTTTATAAATCAGAAATATTTAAAATATGGGAAGGTGGATTAGCAATCCATGGTGGTATATTATTTGGATTGATTTGGACGATTATATATTGTACTAAATGGAAAGTTAGTAAATTAAGGATGTTAGATATACTAGTTGTGGGGCTTATTATAGGCCAAGCAATAGGTAGATGGGGAAATTTTTTCAATCAAGAAGCTTACGGAAATGAAACAACATTCCAATTTTTGAAAAGCCTATATTTACCAAAATTTATAATTGAAGGAATGAATATTAATGGTATATATTATCATCCTACATTTTTATATGAGTCTTTATTTTGTTTAATAGGTTTTATAATTTTATTAATAGTTAGAAGAGGAAAATATATTAAAATAGGACAGATAACAGCTATATATTTAATATGGTATGGAATAGGAAGATTTTTCATTGAATCATTAAGAACAGATAGTTTAATGTTTAATGATTTTAGAATAGCTAGAATTGTATCTATACTTATGTTTATAATAGGAGTATTAATGTTTATTGTAAGGGGAAGTAAATCTAGATTTGAAGACAGATATAATGATATGGAGAATATAGATGAAATCATATATTGATTGTGTTGTAGTAGGTAGTGGAGTAGCTGGAATGACAGCAGCAATATACTTAAAAAGAGCAAATATTAATGTTTTGGTTTTAGAAAAAGAGGTCCCAGGTGGACAAATAAATAGGACTTATAAAATAGAAAACTATCCTGGATTTGTATCAATAGAGGGTCCAGAATTATCAATGAATATGCTAGAGCAATTAAAAAAACTAATGATAGAAGTTAATTATGGTAATGTCATAGATATTTCTAAAGATAATGATTTAATAACAGTTAAAACAGAAAAAGATGAAATTATCTGTAAATCTTTGATAATTGCTACTGGTAGAACACCAAAAAAATTAGGAATTAATAACGAAGAAAAATTAATTGGAAGAGGTATAAGTTATTGTGCTACTTGTGACGGCTACTTTTTTAAAGGTAAAGATGTGGTAGTTGTAGGTGGTGGAAATAGCGCAGTTGAGGAAGCTCACTTTTTATCAAAAATATGCAGAAAAGTGTATATTATACACAGAAAGAACCACTTTACTGCCGAAAAATATCTACAAGATAAAATATTTAGTCAAAACAATATAGAAATATTATTTAATACGGAAATTAAGGATATAATTGAAATAGAAAATAAAATAAATTCAGTTATTACTAATGATAGTAAAGAAATAAAAATAGATGGATTGTTTATATATATAGGCCAAACACCAAGTACTAATTATGTTAATAGTTTAAAAATAGAGAAAATTAATGACTATATAAAAGTTAATAATGAAATGACAACTAATATAGAAGGAATATTTGCCTGTGGAGATGTAATAAAAAAAGATGTATACCAAATAACAACCGCTGCTTCAGATGCAACAATAGCAGCAAATAGTGTGAAAAAATATTTAGAAGAAAGGAGTTAATCTTTTCTTTTTTTCAAAAAACAAAAAAAGTATAGTATAATTAATTATGGTGATGTGAATGAATAAGAAAGTTGTTGTTTTAGGTGGTGGGACAGGAGTATCAACCCTATTAAAAGGATTAAAAGAATTTCCAATAGATATTAACGCTGTTGTTTCTGTATGTGATGATGGAAAAAGTACTGGTAGATTAAGAAAAGAATTTAAAATACCAGCAGTTGGTGATATTAGAAAAGTTCTTGTTTCGTTATCAGCAACAGAACCTTTAGTTGAACAGCTTTTAAATTATAGATTTAAAACTACAAGTGATTTAAATGGCCATACAGTAGGAAATATATTATTAACTGCACTAACTAATATAACAGGAAATATGTCTGATGGAATTGAATCACTAGGTAAGGTTTTAAATTTAAAAGGGAAAGTTTTACCTTTAACTGAGGATAATGTAATTCTTATGGGAAAAATGTCTGATGGTAGTATTATTGAAGGTGAACATAATATAACAAGTGATAAGAATAAGATAGAAAGTGTTTTTTATAAAGAAAAACCAATTATTAATCCACTTGTAATTAATTCAATAATAAATGCAGACTTAATAATTTTAAGCATGGGAAGTATATATACAAGTATTTTGCCAAACCTAATTTGTGATGATGTAATAAAAGCTATTGACGAAAGTAAAGCAAAAATATTTTATGTATGTAACATGATGACACAACCAGGTGAAACAGATGGTTTTATGGTTAGTGATCATGTAAACTTATTAAATAGCTATTTAGGGGAAAGAAAAATAGATGTAGTTATAGCAAATAATTCAAAAATAGATGAAGATATAAGAATAAAATATGAAACATTAGAACAAAAAGACCAAGTTTTATTGGATATAGAAAATATAAATTCTGAAGTAATACAAGATGATTTTATTCAAATACAAGATGAGACAATTAGACATAACTATATGAAACTTGCTTTTTATATCTTTTCACATCTTCTAAACAAGTAGGTGATTAAATGTCTTTTACAAGTAATGTAAAAAATGAAGTTAGTAGGTTAGAAACAGTCAAATTTGAAAATATATCTGAATTGTCAGCAATTTTAAGAAATAGCGAAATACTAGATGATAGAATTAACGTAATAACTGAAAACGCTTCAGTTGCTAGAAGAGTATATAATCTAATAAAAGGTATCTATGGAATAACATGTAGGATAACTGTTAGAAAAGGGTATAATTATAG
>DUWA01000218.1 GCA_012840755.1 Mycoplasmatota bacterium
AGAGTACAGTTTTTTACATGTTATATATTATTATATTTTTGGTGACGAGATAAATGCTTGGTATAATGTTAAAAATATATAAGGAATTATTAAAAATGAAAATAAGTTTTTTAGAACTTGTTCCTCTAAAGGTCATTTTTTATAAAATTAAAAAAGATTGCATTTCTACAATCCTTTGATTTCTAATGGTGGAGAATATCGGGCTCGAACCGATGACCCCCTGCGTGCAAGGCAGGTGCTCTAGCCAACTGAGCTAATTCCCCAATTATCAATTTAATAAAAATTAAATCGACTACTAAATTATAGCATTACCTATATTTATTGTCAATATATTTTATGCTTTAATTTTATAATTATATTTTGCCTTTGACATTTTTCAGCATATTTTAATCTAATTTATACATCATGTCGAATATTTTATCTTTTTAAATATTAAAAATAAAAGGGATCTCAATTATTTCGATTTCCCAATTAAAATAGTTTTTTATAAATATTTTTTTAAATCTTCTATTATTTTTTCCTGATCATCAATGAATTCTTTCAATAATTTTTCAACCGCTTTATCTATTTTTTTATTATTAATTATTTTTCTTCCCTCTATAATACCCATATTTATTCCTTGTAATATTACTTCAACAATTTTAGAATCAGTATGATCCATCATAGTTTTCATATTTGACATATAATTAGTCATTACCTTTTCAAAACTTCCTATTTCATGGGGCTCTTCACCACTATATTTATTATATTGAACATGAATTTTATCTTCTATTTTATCATATATCTTTAATAATTTTTCTAAAGTATTTTTCAGTTCATGATTATTAACCTTATTCATCAAACTATTTATTGCTTCAATACCTATAGTACAGCCCTTATTCAATTCATCTAATGCGTTTTTGTTTTCTGCCATTTTATCTTCCTCCAATATTATTATGTTTTTTTTCTATAAAATTAAACATTCAATCATTCAGTAAATTATATTGTTGTAATAAAAAACTCTTATAAAATAAGAGCTAATTAACTAAATATCTGGGAATAGTGATTAAATAGTTTCATATTTTTCTTTTATTTTAGAAAATTCGACACTTCTAATTAAATGAATCATTAATTTATAACAATCATCATATGCATTGATAATTTCTTTTTCATCTTTTAATTTTATTTCATCTATTTTTATAGGATGATTAATTCCATAGTTATTAACAATTTTACCGATCAAGTCATATGTAGATTTATCTTTTTGTTTAAAAACTTGTTTGTTACCTTCAATATACAAATCTATTTTTTTCAAAATCGAATGTTTTTCAAATATATCTTTTTGTATTCTAAAATCATTGTAACGTATCAGTAAAGTAGCTAAATCAATGTCCATATCTTTAACAACAGAATCTAAATCGCTATCTTTTCTAACAATGATTATTCGCTCATTTTCTTTATCTAAACATATTCTATAACCCATCTTATTTAAAATTATTATAATATTTTTTTCCAAAGATTCTATTATAATTTCTTCATTTTCTTGTAATCTTAAAGTACTAATCTTAAAAATGTTGATTAAGAACTCTAAATAATATAGAAATTCTGTTTGACTAATTTTAGACTTAAAGTGATTTTCATTTTTTACTCCAATAAAATTTAAATATTCATCAACATATAAAAAAGTATCTCTTTCTTTCCATATTCGAAATATACCGCTATATTCTAAATACTCAAAATAAGACATGCTTCTATGTTTGTACCATATGAAATCATCTGTCAATTCCTCATTAAATTTTTGATATTCTTTTTGGATGTCAAGACTATTTACCAATTCAAAAATACTCATACTATCACCAAAAATATAATATCAAAATTTTGTTGCTTTTACAATAGAAAGAAAAAAGATAAACGTAGTACAAATATAGAGAAAAATACAAACAAATAATATTAATTGAAAGGAAATTTAGTTAGCAAATAGAAAAAATGTATAAAAAAACTCTTATAACATAAGAGTTAAATAACTAAATGGTCGGGAAAACAGGATTTGAACCTGCAACCCCTTGGTCCCAAACCAAGTGCACTACCAAGTTGTGCTATTTCCCGAAGTGGTGCGCCCTAAGGGAGTCGAACCCCTAACCTTTAGATCCGTAGTCTAACGCTCTATCCAATTGAGCTAAGAGCGCAGGAATATGTCTATGCGCACATCAATCGACATAAATAATTATATATTATATTATGCGTTTTGGCAATACATTTTTACATTTTTTGATTGTTTTTAATTTTTTATGCTGTTTGTAATACTCTTGTATCATCTTTATTTATGTTAATTGTTTCATTTTTATATCTTAATATATTATTAACTATTTTAATCGGTGAAAATTCAAATAATTCTTTATAAGTTACATCATTAATATCTATAATTCCTTTTTCAAATTTATCATTATACATCTTTAGTATCTTTTCTATCTTTACTTTTTCCTCATCCAAAAATTCTTTTCTATCGCCAGAAATTATATCTTTTTTTATTTCATTAATTTTCAAACTTTTTGGATTTTTTATACAATAATTTTCTGCTTTTTGAGAAATTAATTTTTCACTTCTTCTACGATTTATATTATAACTCATATGATTATTTAATTCTTTATAAAGTAGATTTATTAAAGCATCTTCATACATTTCTTTTTCTAAATAATTA
>DUWA01000219.1 GCA_012840755.1 Mycoplasmatota bacterium
GTTTTATAAAGATAATTTTTTAATTTTAGAGCTTTTTCTGTAAAAGATGGATTGAATTTAACAGTGATTTCTTATCATCGCCCATAAGACGGTTTATCAATTGTATAAAAAAGTAGGATGGAGTATTATTATGGCTATTTATTTTACAGTAGCATTAATAACTGCAGTATTTAGTGAAATATCAGTTAAATCTAGTAATAAAATTATCCGCCGGGTTTGTGTTTTATTTGTAATTGCTCTTCCGTCATTATTATTCGCTTTTAGATATGGTATAGGAACGGATTATTTTGCCTATGTATCCAATTTTCAGAAATTGCAGACAATAGGTATTCATGCTGTTAGGTTTAAGTTTGAGTGGGTATATATTCTTATAAATTTAATTGTCGGAAAATTAAACGGTAGCATAGAGATGGTTTTTTTAATTACGTCCATTATAATGATGTCATTTATTTACTATGCCGCAAGACATTATGCGAAATATTTAAGCGTCGGAGCAGCTATTTTCTCTTATATGATGCTGTATTATCAAATGTCCTTTAATATCGTAAGACAAAGTGTTGCTATGGCAATTTGTTTATATAGTATTAAGTATATACATGATAGGAAACTATTTAAGTTTTTACTTTTTATACTAATAGCCTCAGGTTTTCATATTTCAGCACTGATGTTTTTCCCCTTTTATTTCCTTTACAAGATTTTGGGGTGGAAAAACAAAAAAGCGATAAGGGTTTTATTTTATATAATCGTTTTAATTGGTGTTTTTAATATAAACAGCCTAGTAATAACAATTATTAACAGAATACCAAGTCTTAGCTATTACAGGGTTTACTTCCAGAGTAGTGGCAGAAATATTGATGTTGGATTTCTTATCCGATATTCACCTTTTTTGTTGACAGCATTATATTTATATAAGCATAGCTGGAAAAGGGATAAAAATTTTACTTTAATTTTTTCTCTATTTATAATAGGTTTAATATTAAAATTATCCGGCATTGTTGGCTCAAGTTATATAAATAGGATTGCGTTAAATTTTGAAATAACTCTTATTTTGATAATAGCTTATTTTGTTAAGGGCTTCAATAGAAAAAGAGAGTTGTTTGCCAGCTTAATATTATTGCTTTATGTTGGGTTTAACTGGTGGTATATATATATATATATTGGAAGTCATGGAACATTCCCTTATAGATCTATTTTTAGTCTATAAAAAGAGATACTTGAAAACCGGATATTTAGTATTATTTTTATTGTTTGGGGGGCCTAATAATACTATGAAAACTAATATAAGAAGACTTGCTAATGGAATAGGAATTTTATTTCCTGATAGGTTATTCCTTAAGATAAAATTCAAATACCATATTGGTAAAAAATTAAACTTGAAAAATCCTGTAACATTTAACGAAAAACTCCAATGGTTAAAATTGAACGACCGAAGACCCGAGTATATAACATATGTAGATAAGTATGCTGTTAGAAATCATATTAAGAAGACTATAGGCGAAGAATATTTAATTCCCCTATTAGGAGTATACAATAGTGTGGAAGA
>DUWA01000022.1 GCA_012840755.1 Mycoplasmatota bacterium
GCAAACTCTTGATTGGTTATCTCCTATTGAAATGAGAAATAAATTAAATAATAATTAACATTTTTAATATATCATTTTGCTTTTATTTTTTATCACTTGTTGGTCTCACATCATTTACAAATGTACATTTTTTTTAAGTAGACAAAGGAGAAAAATAAATGTAAAATATATATTGCATAGAGGGAGTATGAATATGTATTATTTTTATTTATTTTTCATTTATTCAATTATAGGATGGGTTATAGAAATGTTTTACACATCATATATGAATAAAAAAATAGTGAATAGAGGGTTTTTATTAGGCCCTTATTGTCCTATATATGGAACAGGAGCTATGGCTATAATATTTACACTAAAAGGTTATGAAAATAATTTAATTACTTTGTTTGTAATGTCTTTAATTCTTTGTAGTATTATAGAATACATAACAAGTTATTTAATGGAGAAGTTATTTAATGCAAGATGGTGGGATTACACAAATTTCAAATATCATATAAATGGTAGAGTGTGTTTATTAAATTCGATTTTGTTTGGTTTGCTAGGAATTTTATTAATTAAGTTTATGCATCCTTTCATAAATAATTATGTAGCATTAATAAATAATAATATTATTGGATATATCTTAATACTAATTTTTATTACTGACATTATAATATCTTTTAGTATAATTTCAAGATTAAGATTTACTGTTGATGCAATAAAAAAAGATTATACTGGAGAAATAACAGAAAAAATTAGACATGTTATTTGTGAAAAATCAAAAGTACTAAAAAGGTTGATTGATGCATTCCCAAACACAAGAATCTTAAAAACAAAAAGATCAAATAAATGATCTTTTTTATTTATTCATACTGATAATTGATTTTATTTCAGAGACTGAAACATATTCATTTTTTCCTTCAATCTCTATAAAAATTCCTAAAGTTTCTTTGGTTTTTAAATTATATTCTCTTCCAACGATATAACCTTCATATATTTTATCTGATTTATCTACTACTGTACAATATTTATTGAAGAATTCTTCTATCATATTATTCTAAATTAGTTTTCCATAGTCCATGAATATTACAATATTCATATACTTCAATTACTTTTTCATTCGTCTTAAACTCAGCAATAGGCTCTTCGTTTGGATTTAGAAATTTAACACTAAAACCACTTTGTGTCCTAAAAACAATAAATGTTATATAATGTTCTTCTACCATTGGATGAAGTACTGATCCTACCTTAACAGTTACTTTTTCTTTTTCTACCTCAACAACAGGAACATGTTTTTCTAATGTCGCATCCTGTGTATTAGCTTCCAATAGTTCCATTTTTGCACCACAACATGAAACCGGTGTTTTTTTATCCTCTAACTTAACAATGACATTTCCACAATGTCTACATATATAAAACTTCATTATATCTCTCCTTTTCATTTTAATATAAATTATCAGTTGCTTTTGCATTTAAACTAAGGTCAGCTATTATTCCTAGTTTATATGCAAAATAACCTGCAGCTGCAATCATAGCAGCATTATCAGTACAGTATTTAAAGTCAGGAATAGATAATTTAATTCCTTCCTTTTGACAAAGTTTAATGAATTCATTTCTTAAACCTTTATTTGCGGAAACTCCACCTGCTATTATCAAATTACTTACGTTATATTCTTTCAAAGCCCTAATGGTCTTTTTAGTAAGGATTTCAATTACTCTATTTTGGAATGATGCAGCTAAATTTTCCTTGATTATCTCATTTCCTTTTTGTTTTTCATTATGATATAAGTTTATAACAGCACTTTTAATTCCACTGAAACTAAAGTCATATGAATCATCATTTTTAGGAACTGGAAGATTATAAGTATCTATCCCTATATGGGCTAACTCATCTATTACAGGTCCTCCTGGATATGATAAACCTAAAACTCTAGCTACTTTATCATACGCTTCTCCAACAGCATCATCTAATGTTCCGCCAATTTTTTTGAATGAATAATCTTCTTTCATATATATTATATCAGTGTGCCCCCCACTTATCACTAATGCAATTAGTGGAAACTCCATTGGTTTAAGTAAGTTATTAGCATATATATGGCCTGCTATATGATGAACAGGTATTAAAGGCTTATTATATAGGAATGCAACTGTTTTGGCAGCCTGTAAGCCGACTAACAAGGATCCTATTAATCCTGGTCCATAGGCTACAGCTACAGCATCTATTTCATCAATAGTCATATTTGCATCCTTAAATAATTTTTCGATTAATATTGAAATATTTTCCACATGCATTCTACTAGCAATTTCTGGTACTACTCCTCCATAGTTTGCATGAGTATCCATTTGTGTTAAAACTATAGTTGCAATTTCGTCTTTACCATTTCTAACAATTGATACACTAGTTTCATCACAAGTAGATTCAAAACCTAGTATGTACTTATCTTTCATTTTTTACCAACTCTCTTACTAATAAAAGGCCATCTTCATTTCCA
>DUWA01000023.1 GCA_012840755.1 Mycoplasmatota bacterium
AAAATATAATATGGAGGAATAAAATGAAATTATTAGGAAAACAAAATTGGTGGTTTTGGTTAATACTAAATTTTTTACTACAAGGAAGTGGAACAATTGCTTTAGCAATTTTAACAGATTGCTTTGATGAAAATGCATGGTATGCAAATTGGAGAAACTGGTTAATAGGAACAGTATGTTTTATATTTCCTGTTTTCATCATGGCATCAATTTTTATACTTCAAATGACAGCACAGGTAGCTGCAAAACTTAATGTAAAAGGACATGAAATATATCTATCACCGTATGTATGGTTAATATTATTAATAATACCTATTTTTGGGTGGGCACTATTTTTCGTACTAATTTTATATTTACAAATATGGACCTTAGTAATGCTTTATAAAGGCGAAGGCGAAAAATATATAAAGTAATCTAACACCTAAATAAATTTTATATAAACATATAAAATAAGACATCATATTTGAATAATAATTCTTCTTTCGTATCAATATTAAATGAAAGGAGAATTTTTTTATGGCACGTCATAAAGTAGAAATTTGTGGCGTGAATACTGCGAATATTAAAGTTTTAACAAACGAAGAAATGGTATGTTTATTTAAAAAATACCAAAGTGGTGATATTCTTGCTAAAGAAGAGTTAATTAATGGAAACTTGAAACTGGTATTATCAATATTAAAAAAATATAACAATAGAACAGATAATATGGATGATTTATTTCAAGTAGGTTGTATTGGTCTTATTAAAGCAATTGATAATTTTGATTTATCTCATGAAGTTAGATTTTCCACATATGCAGTACCTATGATTTTAGGAGAAATTAAAAGATATTTACGTGATAACAATAGTGTTAGAATTTCTAGAAGTATAAAAGATACAGCTTATAAAGCATTAAAATTAAAAGAAGAGTTAACAAACGAATTAGGAAAAGAGCCCACTATTGCTATCTTGGCAGAAAAAATGGGGCTTACTGAATATGAGGTAAGTAATGCTTTGGATTCGATGAGAGAGACCATGAGTATGTTTGAACCAATCTATAATGATGGTGGAGATACTATATATTTAGCAGACCAGTTATATGATAAAAGTAATTCTAACTATAGCTTGGATATTAAAATTGCTTTGAAAGAGGCGATGAGTAAGTTAAAAGAAAAAGAAAGATATATTTTAATAGAGAGGTACATATTAGGTAAAACACAGATGGAACTTGCTAATGAAATAGGAATTAGTCAAGCACAAATATCCCGACTTGAAAAAAGTGGTTTAGAAAACATAAAAAAAATTATAGAATAGATTGAATTTAATAGAATAAGTTGTAATAGGTGGTAAAATGAGACTCTCAGATGTTCAAAGAAAAGATGTTATTAATGTTTATGATGGAAAAATGATTGGTAATGTTATAGATATAAATTTGAATTCAGATGGTAAAATAGATACACTTGTAGTAGAAAAAAAAGTATTTATTTTATCATTTTTTTCAAATAAAAATGAAGTTGAAATAAAATGGAATCAAATAGAAAAATTCGGTGAAGATGTAATATTAGTTAATATGGCAGTTAATAATTAAAAATAAAAATAATAAATTTAACAAAAGTGAATTGTACATTTGTAAATGATGTGAGACAAAAAAGTAATAAAAATAAAAGTGATATGTTATAGTAAAAGTGTTAATTATTATTTATGATTTTATATCTCATTTGAATTGGAGAAAGCCAGTTTAGAGTT
>DUWA01000024.1 GCA_012840755.1 Mycoplasmatota bacterium
ATTAATAACTTTTAAATCAAGAAAGTCTAAATTGGTTCTTACCATACGATATGATTCTGATATTAAAGATCCTGAATCTTTTATAATCTTTAAATTTAATTCATCTTTATTAAATAAAGATAGTTTTTTACTTTTCTTATTAATACTATCAGTTTCATTACTTGGTATTATTCCAAGTGATTTTAGACCAAGATATTTTTCCATATCTTCGTGATTTTTTATACTTACATTATCTGTTCCAAATATCAAAACTATAACAATCCCTAATATTGTTGATGAAATTACTGTAACATACATATACAATTCAGTATCAATTCTAGCATATCCATCATTAGCTCTCGACTGTTCTATAGTTATAACTTCTAAATCGGGATATATTTTAGTAAAATTATCTTTGAATTTTTCTATTGATTTATCAATAATATTTTTAGCAACTAAATTGTTCTCATTTTTGACTATTAGTTCTATATAATTACTGTCTTTTATAACTCTAGCATTAATATTATCATTTATTTTACTACTTACATCGCTTAATTCTAGATCTTTTTTTACAGAGTCGATTAAGTCTCTAGTTCTAAAATAAAGGGCGAATGTATTTAACTTTTCTAAACTATATGTCTCTTCATTATCTTTTATAAGTATAATACTCTTGCTTTCATAATATATTGTTGACTTTTCAGAGTACACCATAAATGCTCCAACACTTAAAACTACTATAATAAGAACAACATATATATTTTTAATTACTATTCTAAAATTGTCTTTTAAAGTTCTTTTATTGTTCATGTTACCTCCTAAAATAATCTATTATATTCATCTATTGCTTCATCTATATCTCCATCAAATACCATGTGCCCCTTATTTAAGATAATACCTCTTGTGCAAAATTCTCTTGCCATAGGTAAAGAATGAGTAACAAAAAGTACTGTTATATTATCACTGGCACATATTTCTCTAATTTTAGTAACGCATTTATCTTTAAAAGCTTTATCTCCTACAGATAATGCTTCATCAATAATTAGAATATCTGATTTACTATGTACAATTATAGAAAAACCTAATCTTGCTCTCATTCCACTCGAATACGTTCTAATTGGCTGATCTATATATGGACCTATATCGGCAAAATCAATAATTTGCTTTTCAAGTTTTTTTGTTTCTTTTTTACTTATTCCTAATAATTGACATTTTAGATATATGTTTTCTCTACCAGTAAACTCATTATCAAACCCTGCTGATAGTTCTAGTAAAGCAGCAACTCTTCCTTCAACTTTAACATTTCCTTCATTTGGAAAACAAACACCTGTTATAAGTTTCAACACAGTAGATTTTCCAGCTCCATTTGGACCCATGAATGCAACTCTATCTCCTTTTTTAATTTTAAAAGTAAGATAGTTTGACGCAATCTTTTTAGTACATTTAACTTTTTTTAAAAATAATCCAAGTAATCTTTTTTTATCATTTTTATATAATTTATACATTTTATATACATTATCAAACTCTATTATATTCATAAATCACCTACAAGTAGTCCGGAATTTCTTTTTTTAGTTTTTTATATAAAAATGATGCGATAACAAGAAGTAATATAATTATTGATATAACTATAATAAAACTTTGGATATCTTCATAAAACCATATCTTTCTTATAAATATATTTCTATATCCTGTTGTAAAATATGTTATTAAATTATACTTTTGTACTTCTCTTACCCATGGAATTTTTATATTGTTTGTTTCCCAAAAAATAGCAGATAAAAACAATAATATTGTTGGAAGCGTTTTAATTAAATTGGAAAAATCCTTACTCAAACTACCAATCATTGCAAATATATTTCCTATAAGAGAAAAGGTTACAAACATTAAAAATATGTATAATGGTAATTGATAGAAATATATATCAATTCCTCCTGTCATTAAATAATAAATAACAAGTACAATTGCAGTAATCATTAAATTTACAATAAGCCTAGACATACTAAGAAATGTTGGTATTATTGAAATATCAAATTTCATTTTAGTAACTAAATAATTATATCTTCTAAAAGCATCGGGCGATATATTTATTATTTCCGATATATAAAACCATGGCAAAAGTCCTGATACAAGCCATAAATAATATGGATAGCCATTAACATCTCTACCTACTCTTAATCCTATCTCAAAGGCAAACCAATATATAAATATTGTAGTAGCCGGTTTGATAATTAACCATACCCACCCTAACGCTGCACCTCTATATACTTTCTTCAAATCGATTAACGCAACTTGAAATATTTTGTGAAAACTCTTTATATGTTCTTTTAACATATATTCTCAACCACACAATTTTTTTCAGGACTAAAATTTTTATTACTATCTAATAAAGATTCTAATGGCATATTTTTAATTATATTATTATCAATTTCATCCGTTTGTCTTTTAATAAAAGTACTTCCATTAATTAATATATTTTTTAAAATCATCTCATCTTTTATAATATTAGTATTTTTTTTATATAGGTCTATTTGAACTTTATTACTAATCATTTTTGTCATATAAAACCTCCATGAACTTCAAGGTGTATTATACACCATTTTTGTTCAAAGTCAAACAGGAAAATAGTTATTTACATATACAATCAGGTGGTCCTAATGGAGAATTAAGCGCATCATTGCAATATTTAACTCAAAGGTATACAATGCCTGATGAAAGAGGAAAAGCTCTTTTAACAGATATTGCAACCGAAGAAATGGCTCATGTTGAAATAATTTCAACAATGATCTATCAACTTTTAAAAGGTGTTAGTATTGAGGAAATAAAAAAAGAAGGCTTAGGCGCTTTTTATGCTCAACATGATTGTGGGGTTTTCCCTGTTGATGCTGCAGGTGTGCCTTTCACAACAGCTTATATAAGCTGTACAGGTGATTTTATCGCTGATCTTGAAAGTGACATGGCAGCTGAACAACGTGCAAGAGCAACATATGAAAATTTGATGAATTTAACAAATGATTCTGATGTTTTAGCACCTCTTGCTTTCTTAAGACAAAGAGAAATAATACATTATCAAAGATTCAAAGAATTAAGAGATTACTACTTAAGTAAAAAGATTCAAAAAAAATAAACCTTGTGGTTTATTTTTCTTGCTCAAGAATGTTTTTTATTACATTCATTTGTGATTTTAATTCATATAATTCTTGTTCAATTTGTTTTTTCTCATCTAATAGTTTCTCATATAATTCCTTGTAAACATGATTACTCTCAGAATTATTAGTATTATTTTCTAAACTAACTTCTGTGTTTTCAGTAATGTTATTAACAATCTCGTTATTAGCACTCTCTATTTCAGTATTATTAAGTTTATTTTCATAATCATATTCAGGTTGATATGTTGGTTCTTCATATGATGGAGTAAATGATGGAAGTTCTTCAGGTTTATTATCATCTCCTGATTGCTCTGGAAGATTGTTACCCATAAGTTCATCAAACGATGTCATTTCATTTAAGTTATCTTCTTTTTCAGTTAAATTATTATTTAAAACATCATTTTCAATATTATCCATAGCATTTACTACGTTGTTTTCTTCAACAATATTTTTATTTGTTGATAAAATATCAACAATATTAGCAACTAGCTTGAATGCTCTAAAATCAACAATAACTGCATTATTTAATACAGATGGGTTTAAATCTCTAGCACTTTTTAATTCTCCGTCTCTAACCTCTTTAATAATAATTTTGATAAGGTCTTTAATTTCAGTCCATTCTTCCTCATCATTAATACCATTAGCAAAAACTGTACCATTTTGCTCAACAACTTTTGATACATATAATTTAACATAGCCTGTTTCATCTTTTTCATTTAGAGTATATATTAAATATTTTTTATTATTGTACTCAAAATAACGAACAACAAAAATATTAGCTTTTTCATTATTAGTACCAACTACAATCACATTATCCATATGACTATCCTCCTTCTATACTATAATAATTATACCATTTATTAATAATTTGTAAATTGTTTTTAATAATTTTATTGAAAATATACATTAATTTTAATAGATAACATCAAATATTTAATTTAATAGGTATTTAATTCACACTCTTTATTACCACTGGAATATTATATTATTGAAAATATATGAAGGGGTGGATTATATGTGC
>DUWA01000025.1 GCA_012840755.1 Mycoplasmatota bacterium
AAAAAAACGCTATAAAATAATCTAGCGTTTTTTGGTTTTTATATAGTTTCTTAAATTATAATTTTCTATAAAGACCTATTGCTTTACCTAATATAGTAACATTATCTAAAATAATAGGTTCCATTGTATCATTTTCTGGTTGTAATCTAAAATAGTTTGATTCTTTATAAAATGTTTTTAGTGTAACTTCGTTTTCATCAGTCATAGCAACAACCATCTCACCATTTCTAGCATGGTTTTTTCTTTCTACTATAATTATATCTCCATCAAAGATTCCAGCATTAATCATACTTTCGCCGCTAACTAATAAAGTAAAAACCTCTTTATTTTTAGGAACTAAATAAGATGGAAGTGAAAAATATTCGCCAGGGTTTTCTATAGCTTCAATAGGCGACCCAGCAGTAATTTTTCCTAGTAAAGGAACATCAATTATAGATTCATTTTTTGTTTCAAATTCATTTTTAACTAGCAGTTCAATAGCTCTGTTTTTTGAATCTTCTTTTCTTATAAAACCTTTTGCTTCTAAATTTGATAAATGCGCATGTATAGTAGCAGGAGAGGAAATGTTTAGAGCCTTCCCTATTTCTCTTACAGTTGGTGGATAACCATGTGAGACGATATATTCTTTAACGAAACTCAAAACCTCGTTTTGTCTTTTAGTTAATTCTTCCAAATTATACCTCCTTTTATTAAAATAATTCTAACACATATTTTACGTAAAGTCAAACATAAGTTCGTTTTTTTATTTTAAAAACTATTGACACGAACAACTGTTCGGTGTATTATTAAATTAACAAGGAGGGAAATTATGAAAAATATGTTAAAGGATAAATTTATAATTACATTTGTTGTTATGGTATTAGGAGCAGTATATATTAGTTCTTCCCTAGAAGTAAAAATGGTTAAGGAAAACAAAACAGAAACTAATAGTGATTTTGTATATAATATGGAAAAATAAAGATTGATATTTAAAAAACCAGTTATTTTTGATATAATTAGTAAAGATAAGATAGGAGAATATTATGGAACAAAGAATTATATCAAATATTAAATCTTTAGCTATTGATATGATAGATAAAGCAAATAGTGGACACCCTGGTATAGTTTTAGGGGCAAGTCCGATTCTATATACTTTATACTCAAAACATTTAAATGTTAATCCAGAAGACCATAACTGGATTAATAGAGATAGATTTGTACTATCAGCAGGACATGGATCAGCTATGCTTTATTCTAATATGTATATGTCAGGGTTTGATATTAGCCTAGAAGATTTAAAAAATTTTAGAAGAATTGGTTTTAAAACACCAGGACACCCAGAATATGGTATTACACCTGGAGTAGAAATATCAACGGGACCACTTGGCCAAGGAATAGCAAGTGCTGTTGGAATGGCACTAGGAGCTAAAATATTAAATAGTAAATATAATAATGACAAAAAACCACTATTCGATTTTAAGGTATATGTTTTATGTGGTGATGGAGATTTAATGGAAGGTATAAGCTATGAAGCTATATCTTTTGCTGGTAATTTAAAGTTAGACAATTTAATTGTAATCTATGATTCAAATAAAATATCACTGGACGGAGAAACTGATTTGACATTTACTGAAAATGTTATTAAAAGATTTGATTCGATGGGATGGAAAACAATCTTGGTTGAAGATGGTGAAAATATTGATTTGATTGATCAGGCTATTATTAAAGCTAAGAAAAGTAAAAAGCCAACTTTAATAGAGGTTAGAACTGTTATTGGAAGAGGATCACTTATTGAAAATAGTAATCAAATACATGGCAAACCTTTAAGTAAAGATGACATTATACAATTAAAAAACAAACTTAATATAAACAAAGAAAGTTTTTATGTTGATCATGAAGCAAGAAATAGTTATATTGATAATATAAAAAATAGAGTGGCTGATAAATATTATGAATGGCAATTTAAATTTAATGAATATGTTGAAAAAAATCTAAATGGTGATTATAATAAAATTGATTATTTATTTAGAAAAAATATTGAAATTGAGAATATTGATATTAATTTCGATAACAACCTAAATGAAGCAACTAGAGATACAAATGCAAGGATTATGAATGAAATAGCTGATAAAATAGATTATTTTATTGGAGGAAGCGCTGATCTTGCAAGTTCAACCAAAACCTACTTAAAAAATTATAACGATATTAAAATAGATGATTTTAGTGGAAAAAACATTTGGTTTGGAGTTAGAGAACATGCAATGGGTGCTATTTTAAACGGCTTAGCCACATTAAATTTTAAAGTGTTTGGTTCAACCTTTTTAGTTTTTTCAGATTATTTAAAACCAGCAATTAGATTATCTAGTTTAATGGGGTTACCTGTAGTTTACATTTTCTCGCATGATTCTATTGATATTGGTGAAGATGGTCCTACACATCAGCCTATAGAACAACTTGCCATGTTAAGAAGTATTCCAAATACGAATGTTTTTAGGCCTGCAGATGCTAATGAACTATTAGGTAGCTGGAATTATATATTAAATAGTAAAAAGACGTCTATTTTAGTACTAGGTAGAAATCAAACACCTATATTAAAAAGTAGTACTAAAGATGTTTCAAAAGGTGCTTATATAATAAGAAAAGAAAAAAATAATTTACACGCTATAATAATATCTACAGGTAGCGAGGTAAATAAAAGTATTTTAATTGCAGATGAATTATATGAAAAATATAAGTTAGATATAAGAGTAGTAAGTATGGTGTCAATGAATTTATTTTTAGAACAATCAAAAGAATACCAAAATAGTATCATTCCAGAAGGTTATAGAGTTATTGTGGTAGAACCATCGACTTCCTTTGGATGGGATAAGTTTGTATATAGTGAAAAATATTTAATTTGTTTAGATAAATTCGGAGAAAGTGGAAGTAAAGATGAAGTTTTAAAACATATGAATTTCGATTATAATAGTATTAAAGAAAGAATTATAAAATTACTTATGTAAAACAAACCCCAATTTTAAAAGTGGGGTTTGTTTTAAAAGTTATATAGTTGTTAAATAAATTCAAAAAAGTATAATATCTCGACAATATTTTAAAACAAATTAAGATATAATTCTAATGGTGATTATATGAGATTATATTATATATTTTTGATTAACGAAAAGGCATATAGAAAACATTTACAAAATGAATATGTTTTATATTGTGAATTCAAAAAAATATATTCAAGTAGATTATTAAAAGAATATAAGATAGAAAAATTTTTTGATATATGTGATTTGTTTGAAAAGAATAGACTAATTGATTATTTAGAATGTAAATATAAAAATTATATAAGTAGGAAAAACAATATTTTTTTATACGAAGACCATCTAATAAAAATTTTACATCCATGCATTAAAATTAAGACAAATAACAATATAGAAAGATTTATGTTTGATCTTACTACTTATAGTGAGAATATATTTGTTTGTGATTTTGAAAATGAGGATTATTTTTGGTTGAATAAAATATACAATATTAAGAAAACATTTGAATATATTTAAATATAGTTGAAAAAGTAAGCGATTTTTAGTAAAATTATGTTAGGAAGGATTTGGTAAAATGAATTGGTTAGCATTTTTATTTGACCTTTTAAAAGTATTAGGTGGAGTTATAGCTGGTGCTGTTATTGGTTTTTTTGTAGCCCGTAATTACATGAAAAAATATCTTAAAAAAAATCCACCAATTAATGAACAAATGATTAGAGCTATGATGACTGGAATGGGAAGAACACCAAGTCAAAAACAAGTAAATCAAATGATGAAAATGATGACTAAGTATATGGATTAATTCATATACTTTTTTAGTGGGGTGATTATTTGATTATTGGAGTTTTAGCCAGACCTTTTAAAAATGAATCGAACAAAGATGTATATGGTTCAAATAAGGAAATAATTGATGTGATTATATCACACGGTGGAATACCGTTAATAATTCCAGCTAACTATATTGAATCATTTTATGATAAAGATTATATAAATACATATAAGATGAATGAAAAAGAAATTAGTAATTTACATAAAGTTTTAGATATATGTGATGGAGTGATATTACAAGGTGGAGACAACTTTTATGATTATGATATAAATGCAACTGAATTTTTATACGACAATGATATTCCAACATTAGGGATTTGCTTAGGTATGCAAACAATGGGTTGTTTTTTTGGAGGAAAATTAGTAGATATTAATAATGATAATCATAAAAAAACCGAACAAGATTATGTACATGAAGTCTTTATAAATAAAAACAGTAAATTCTATAACTATATACAGAAAGATATTATAAATGTTAATAGTAGACACAAATCCAGGGTAATAAATACAAGTCTAAGAAGTGTTGGTTTTTCTTCAGATAATGTTTTAGAAGTATTAGAAGATAGCAACAAAAGATTTTTCATTGGCGTTCAGTGGCACCCAGAATCAATGATTACATATGATGTAATAGCACAAAAACTATTTAAATGTTTTTTTGCAGAGTGCAGAATGGGGCGATAAAGTGTTATTAAAAGAGATTATTGACTCCGTAGGAGGTATGATAATTAATGGTGAATATAATAGCGAATTTAAAATAAATAAAATAAAAATTGATAGTAGAAAGATTAAAAATGGCGATTTATTCATTGCTATTAAAGGCAAATTTAAAGATGGTCATAATTATATAAATGAAGCTATTGAAAAAGGTGCAGCAGTTGTTATTGTTGAAGAAGATATAAGTTTTGTAAATACAATCACTATAAAAGTTAATGATACTAAAAAAGCACTTCTTGCTTTAGCAACGTTAATAAGAAATAAGAATATAAATATTCCATTAATAGCAATAACAGGTAGCGTAGGTAAAACAACGACTAAAGAATTAATGTATGAAATCTTGTCTTCAAGTTATAATGTTCTAAAAAATGAAGGTAACCTTAACAATCACTTAGGTTTGCCAATGACTTTATTAGGTTATAACAACGAAGATGTAATTATAACTGAAATAGGTATGAATCATACAGGAGAAGTAAATAATTTGTCAAATTGTTGTAAACCAGACATATCTATTATTACTAATATTGGATCTTCTCATATTGGAAATTTGGGTAGCAAAAAAAACATATTAAAGGCTAAATTAGAAATTATAGAAGGTATGAATGAGGGGGTATTAATATTAAATGGCGACGACCGATTATTAAAAAAAATAAACTATATAAATACTAATCATATTGATGTATTAAAAATTGGAACAAAAGGAGAACTTGACTTTAAAGCATACAATATTAAAACATATTTTGACAAAACAAAATTTGAAATTGATTATGCTGGAAACAAATACGAATTTATGTTTAATATTGGCGGAAAACATTTGTTAAATAATGTATTAATAGCCATATATATCGGATTGTTATTTGATATTGATATTCAAAAGATAAAAGAAGTTGTAAATAATTTTAAACCTGTAAAAAGCAGGATGAATATAATTTTAAAGAATAATAATTTAATAATTGATGATTGTTATAATTCAAGTTATGAGTCATTAAAAGGTGTATTAAAACAAATTCAATTAAATAAAAAACATAAAATTCTTATAATTGGTGATATTTTAGAATTAGGTAAATTTAGCAAAAAAATTCATAAAAAAATAGGAAAAATTTTAAAGAGAATTAAAGATAAAGAGGTTTATTTAATTGGAGATAACATTTCATGTATAAAAAGCAAAAAATATAACCACTTTAATAATGTGGATGATTTTATTAAGTATAGCGAAAATATCAAGTTTGAAAATTCATTAATACTATTAAAAGCATCAAGATCAATTGGTCTTGATAAGGTTAAAGAACATTTACTAAACAACGTATTTAATAATGTTGACTTTTAAAATTTTAAGTGATAGTATAATGGCATAAAGAAAGAGGTAGTAGTATGGACAAAAATTTTTTATCACATGAACAAGTAATAGAATTACTTGAAAAAATTGAAACTATTGAAAATAGGATTAAAGAAATACGCACTGAAGATGCTAGTTTAAGAAAACAACTAGATACTTTATTTAATATACTTGATAATAGTAAAGTAATACCAAATGGTGATGTTGTAACTTTAGGTTCACAAATAAAAGTAAAATTTGATGGTGAAGAAGAAGTTGAAACTTTTTCACTAGTACGTACAGTAGATGGAGTAAGAAATTTAGGGAGTGTAAGTTCTCAATCTCCTATGGGAAAATCTATCTTTAATAAAAAACAAGGAGAAAAGTTTTCATTCGTAGCAAATGAAAAAGTGTATACCGGGACTATTTTAGAAGTAATAAATCAAGCAAAAAATGAACTTGAGAATGAAAAAAAACGATAATAATGATATAGAGCAAAAAAACACATATTTATAATATGTGTTTTTGTTTTCTTTGTACATTTGTAAATGATGTGAGACAAAAAAGTAATAAAAATAAAAGTGATATGTTATAGTAAAAGTGTTAATTATTATTTATGATTTTATATCTCATTTGAATTGGAGAAAGCCAGTTTAGAGTT
>DUWA01000026.1 GCA_012840755.1 Mycoplasmatota bacterium
AATTTGCAATATAAAAAGTAAAAAAGGTATTTATTTTACTTTATCGTCTATAGTTATTAAAATATAAAAAAATTATATTGTTGAAATTAACAATACTAATTATTTTGAATGAAGGGCGAATTATGAGAAAAATTATTTCAAGAGGAGTAATAATAGAAAAAGATTACTTTTATGCAATTTTTGGAAGAAAAGTAGATGAATTTGGTAATGAAAAAGAGTATTATGTTATTCCTGGTGGCGGAATTGAAGAAGATGAATCGTTAGAGGAAAACATTATTAGAGAACTAAAAGAAGAATTATCGGTTGATGTAAAAATAATTGGTTATTTAGGAAGTGACCAAAACAAAAACACAATTTCTCATTTTTTTAGATGTGAAATAATTAATGGAAAACCTATTTTAACTGGAGAAGAGTCAAAGAAAAATAATAAAAATAATTATTATGAAATAGTTAAATTAAATTTTAACGAAATAGATAAAATAGATATAAATTCTAAGAATTTAATAAAAAATGCTTTTCAAGAAAAATACGTTAAAAATGAAAAAATATATATAGAATCAATTAAAAAACCAATAATAGGTATAGTTGGAAGACCAGATTTAACTACTGATGATGATAATGTATTAATAGTAGAAGAACATTACAGAAAAGCAATAGTAAAAAAAGGAGGCATACCATTTTTGATTTTACCTCCACAAGATCTTATATACTATACAACAAAACCAAACGAAGCTAATAGACTAACCGACGAGGAAAAAAATGATTTAGAAAGAATCATTGATATGTGTGATGGTATTGTTATGCAGGGTGGTTATAAATGGTATGAATATGATGAATTTATATGTAAGTATGCTATAGAAAAGGATATACCATTATTAGCAATGTGTATGAGCATGCAATTACTAGGAAAAATCGACAGTTTAATGAACAATAAAAGTGAATATCATAATGTCCCAAATAATAATAATGTTAATCATTTTCAAAAAGGTGTCAAATATGCACATAAAATCAATATAGAAGATAATACATTATTAAAAAAAATAATAGCTAAAGATCAAATAGAAGTTAATAGCAGACATAAAAACCACATTCCTAGTGTTAATACTTTCAAAGTTTCAGCTTACTCTGAAGACGGGCAAATCGAAGCTTTAGAATTAAGTAATAAAAGATTTATTTTAGGAGTTCAGTGGCATCCTGAAAAAATGCTTGACTATGATGATAATATGAATAAGATATTTGCTGAATTTATAAATGAAACCAAAAAATAAAATAAATTATTCAGAATATATACCTCATTAAGTGGACAGAGAAAAAAAACACTCATACTTAACATAGAGGTGTTTTTTATGGTTAAAAAAGAAAGAATATTAATAATAGTAAGAATTTGAAAAATATAGAATAATAACGGACATACAAATACATGAACTTAATATTAAATTGATTAATAATAAAAAAATAGTGCAAAATAATAACAATAACTATTGTTATCAATTTGTTTTTACAATAAGTGTTTATCGGTTATTAAAATTTAAAATATATTTAAAGAAATTATGAATATTTAAGTTGTATTATTAAAAACTTTATCGGAAAGTCAAAACTTAT
>DUWA01000027.1 GCA_012840755.1 Mycoplasmatota bacterium
AGATATGTAAAAGAAAATGGAGAAAATATAACAAATGATGAGAAAAAAGCTATAGATAAAATACTTGATTATGATACTTTAGCGGAACGATATAGTCCTGAGATATCAGATCCAGTTAAAAATGAGTTTAATAGATATTCAACAGAAGAAGATTTGAAAAATTA
This sequence comes from Mycoplasmatota bacterium, assembly GCA_012840755.1. Lineage (GTDB taxonomy): Bacteria > Bacillota_I > Bacilli_A > RF39 > UBA660 > DUWA01. Next base: position 165 of record DUWA01000027.1, read on the forward strand.
TTTTAAGGCATGGTTCAATGGTTTGACTAAGAGACCTGATATATATATAGAAGCAACATTTAACAATATATATGGTTATTTTTACCCTAATAAAACATCGTGGTATATATATTATAAATATGATACTAGAATCGTCGAAGATGGATTTAATTATAAATACAATAACTTATCTTTTTCAAGAGATTTATTAAGTTCTGTTGGAAGGTCTTTTCCATATATACCCATAATAGGTATGTCTGTAAATATTGGTTTTAATGTATGGATTTTATGTATTATGTTGACATATATGTTTTATAAAAAAAGATGTAGTGATATAATATTTTTAGTACCAGCATTTGTACTGTTGCTAGTCTGTATAGCGTCACCAGTTAATACATACTTTAGATACGCACTACCTTTTATATTTGGAATGCCACTTATGATAGCTTTATTTTTGGATAATGATAGGAGATGGAAAAATGAAAAAAAGCGATAAAAAAATTGCAGTATTAATACCGTGTTATAATGAAAGTCAAACTATTGAAAAAGTTGTGAAAGATTTTAAAAAAGAACTACCACAAGCTGATATTTATGTATATGATAACAATTCTAAAGATGGCACTGATAAAATAGCATTAAAGGCAGGTGCAATTGTAGAATATGAGTATAAACAAGGTAAAGGCAATGTTATTAGAAGTATGTTTAGAAAAATTGAAGCTGATTGCTACTTAATGATTGATGGGGATGATACATATCCAGCAGAATACGCAAAACAAATGTGTGACTATATTTTAGAAGGAAAAGCTGATATGGTTATTGGGGATAGACTGTCTAGTACATATTTCACAGAAAACAAACGACCATTTCATAATTTTGGCAATAGGATTGTAAGATTCTTAATTAACAAATTATTTAATAATAATGTAAAAGATATAATGACTGGTTATAGGGCTTTTAATAATGAGTTTGTTAAAGGATTTCCAGTATTGTCAAAAGGGTTTGAAATTGAAACTGAAATGACTATACATGCTGTAGATAAAAATTTTAAAATAGTTGAAATACCTGTCACATATAGGGATAGGCCAGAAGGAAGTGTATCAAAATTAAACACATATAAGGATGGTATTAAAGTTTTAAGAACAATTGCGATACTTTTTAAAGAGTATAAACCAGCTTTATTTTTTAATATATGTAGTTTACTTACATTTTCAACATCCTTAGTATTAGGTCTGCCAGTATTGATAGAGTTTTTTCAAACAGGGGTAGTACCTAGATTTCCAAGTTTAATAGTTTCTGGTGTGTTTTTGACAATTTCTCTTCTTCTTTGGATTACAGGGATAATTTTACAAGTAATAGTAAAAAAACACAAACAACTTTATGAATTATATTTAAACTTATTAAGAAAGTAATATGAAAAAATTATTTAAACAAATTATTAAATTTGGGATAGTAGGTGGAATAGCTTTTGTAATTGATTATTCCTTACTATTTATATTAACCGACTTTTTTAAAATTCATTATCTTATATCTTCGATTATATCTTTTGTAGTATCGTTTATTTTTAATTACATTTTAAGTATTAAATGGGTGTTTGATGTGAATAAAAAACAAACATATAAAGAGATTGCTTTGTTCATTGGGTTAAGTTTAATAGGTTTATTAATTAATCAAATTGTCTTGTATATAACAACAGATTATTTAAAGGTTTACTACATGATATCTAAAATAATTGCTACTATAATAGTTATGATATGGAATTTTGTAACAAGAAAGATATTTATAGAAGACTAGTATTAGTCTTTTTAATTTGTATTTTTTTTATTATGTGGTAAAATATATATGCAAAAAGGAGAGTAACTATGAATAGAGTTCTCAGTAAGAAAAATATTTATACAATATTATTTATTATCTTATTTATACTATGCCTTATATTTTTTAGTGAAAGAGAAAAATTTAAAAGGGATATTATAGTAAATGAGGTTTCAGAAGTTGTAGAAATCCATTTGGATTATGAAGAAAAAAATGTGGACTATAATGACTTAATTATAGAATATGGAATCAGTAAAAACTTAGATATTAATAACGACTATAAGTTTTCAAAAAGTTTTTGTAGATATATAAAAGAAAATAAAGAGTCTAAATCATATGATCTTTTATGGGATTGCAACTTAATTTATGGAAATAAGGAATCTATTATTAATATTTCTTTTTCTAAACAAGGGCATCCTTTAAGAAAATATGTTATTGAAAGTGATACACTAGATGTATCTATATTTAAAGATACAGTTGTAACTGTTTCTAAATGTTATGACAATTATATGGTTAATTTCCAAAGTGATGGGGTTTATTACGACATTACAACTTTTGAGGTTGATGAAAAAGAAGTAATAGATTTAGTAGCTGATCTTGTTCTTAAAGACTAAATGTCTTTTTTTTTATAATAGAAATGTATCAAGCACCTTTATATATAG
>DUWA01000005.1 GCA_012840755.1 Mycoplasmatota bacterium
AATAAATATAATTGAACATAATATTTATAAAGTAATAGACGAAGTAGATGAAATATCATTTTTAAAAGTAGATGAAATAGCTAGAAAAATGAATATTGATGAAAATGATATAAGGCGAATAAAAGCTTGTATTTTATATATCTTTAAAGATATTACTTTTAAAAACGGAGATACTTATTTAGAATATATAGATTTATATAAAAATACTTGTTCATATTTTAAGTATAATATTAATGAAGAAGATTTTTTTAATTATTTAAAAGAATTAGTTGATGAAGAAAAAATAGTTTTTGATAATAATAAATATTATTTAAAACAAATATGGGAAGATGAAAATATAATAGTTGAAAAAATAAATATTTTAATAAAAAAAGAAAAAACTAATTATAAAGACATTGAAAAAAACATTAAAGATTTAGAAAAAGAAAATAATATCATATATAATGATTTACAAAAAGAAGCAATAGTATCATCTTTAGAAAATAATATACAAATAATAACAGGTGGACCTGGAACTGGAAAAACAACTATTATTAAAGCTATTGTTGAACTATATAAATATCTAAATAATCTTGATTATGAAGAGTTAATAAAAGAAGTATCACTTTTAGCACCAACTGGAAGAGCAGCAAAAAGAATTAGCGAATCGACCAATATGCCTGCTAATACTATACATAGATTTTTAAAATGGAATAAAGAAACAAATCAATTTGGTGTTAATGAATACAATAAAGATCATAGTAAATTATTTATAATTGATGAAGTAAGTATGATCGATATCTGTTTATTATCTTCTCTTTTTAAAGGTATAAATAATAATATAAAAATTATATTAGTTGGAGATTATAATCAATTACCTAGTGTTGGACCTGGTCAAATTTTGAAAGATTTAATAGATAGTAACATAGTAAGCACTGTACATTTAAATTATTTATATCGCCAAGACGAAAACTCTTATATAACAACACTTGCTCATGAAATTAAAAATAATAGTTTAAACGAAAGTTTTTTAGAATCAAAAAGTGATTATACATTTTTGAAATGTTCTAGTAATACAATAAAAAATAATTTATCTAACATATGTGAACAAATAATATCAAAAGGCTATGATTATAAAAGAGTACAGATAATGGCACCAATGTATGCAGGAATTAATGGAATTGATAACTTAAATAAAGAATTACAAAAGGTCTTTAATCCGCATAATAAAGATAAAAAAGAGTTAAAGTACGAAGATGTTATTTTTAGAGAAAATGATAAAATTCTACAACTCGTAAATATTCCAGAAGAAAATGTATATAATGGCGATTTAGGGATCATTAAAAAAATATATACATCTGATATAAGCACTAGTGGAAAAAATGAAATACATGTAGATTTTGATGGTAATTTAGTAAAATATATGCCTAAAGATTTTGGGAAAATTAAACATGGCTATATAATTAGTATTCATAAATCACAAGGAAGTGAATTTGAAGTTGTAGTAATACCTATTTCTTTAACATATAAAAGAATGCTTTATCGAAAATTAATATACACAGCTATTACAAGAGCAAAAAGAAAATTAATATTATTAGGAGAACCGGATAGTTTTATATATAGCGTTCAAAATAATAATGAGTATACCAGAAAAACCAATCTATTAAGAAAACTAAATAATGATGTATAGTTTTTAGAAATGAAGGTAAAATATTAACGTATGCATAAGCATACCGTCATATATTTAACTGTGAGGTGATATTATGAAAATGGGTAGGAGTTTAGCACTTATGGCTTTAGGTGCTGGAGCGACTATAGCTTATCAAAAATATAGTAAGCCTGTTATGAGAAAAGCAGAAAAAGCATTTGACAAAACAGTAAAAAAAACAGGTGATAAGTTAGATCATATGATGTAATCATGAACCCTCTTTATGAGGGTTTTTTGTTTAAAATAAAACGAATAAGATAAAAAATATAATGTTTACTTTACATTATACTAATTAAATGTAGGAATATTAATATTATTTTGATATAATATTAAACAGGTGATATTATGCAAAGAAAACAAAAAACATTATTTATACTACTATTTTTAGTTGTGATATCGTTACTTGCTGTGTGTATAATAATATATAATAAAGATTCTGGAAAGACTAAATTAAATAATAATAATAATACTGGAAATAATAAGGAAAAACCTGTTGTAGTTGAAAAAAAAGTAGAAATTATTAATTTAGAATCCAAAACAAGACCCTATGCTGTAATGATAAATAATAATCATGCAGCATGGCCACATGCCGGTTTAAATGATGCATATTTAGTTTATGAAATCATTGTAGAAGGTGGAATTACTAGATTAATGGCTCTTTATAAAGATCAAGAAACAGCTAAAATAGGATCTGTAAGAAGTTCTAGACATTATTTTTTAGATTATGCTTTAGAAAATGATGCAATTTATGTACATTATGGCTGGAGTCCACAAGCACAGACAGATATTTCAAAATTAAAAGTTGATAATATTAATGGAGGTAGTCCTTTTTGGAGAGATACCACTTTAAAAGTAGCTTCGGAGCATACTGCTTTTACGAAGATTACAGAATTAGAAAAATATGCAGAAAGTAAAAAATATTTAAGAGATACTAAAGTCAGATCACTTCTAGATTATAGTATAGAAGAAATAGATAATTCTAATGATGAAAACGCAGTAATTGCTAATTTTATAAGAGTTGAATATTCTTCATACCATGATACTAGTTATAAATATGATGAAAAAAATCAAGTTTATAACAGA
>DUWA01000006.1 GCA_012840755.1 Mycoplasmatota bacterium
ATATGTTTACTCAGATAATGTTGGTTCAAATAAGATATTTACACATCAAGAGTTCCAATTTAACAAAAACCTTGATTATTATATAGTAAAAAAATAAAAGAGATACATGTCTCTTTTTACTATATTTATTTTTAAACCTTGAATATAATAATTTGAGGGATAATATGAAAAGAAAAACATCAATAATAATATTAAGTTATAACAATTTAGAATTATTAAAAACTTGTATTGAAAGTATACGTAATTATACTTTAAAAGACGATTATGAACTTATTATAGTGGATAATAATTCTACTGAAGATGTTAAAGAGTATTTGAAAAATCAGAAAGACATTATATTAAAATTAAATGATGAGAATTATGGATTCCCAAAAGGTTGCAATATTGGTATAGATTTAGCAAATAAGGAAAATGATATATTACTATTAAATAATGACACGATTGTAACCACTAATTGGTTAAAAAATTTAAAAGAATGTTTATATAGTAGAGAAGATATTGGTGCAGTGGGACCAGTTTGCGGAAAAACTGATAATTTACAATATATAAATTTGAAATATGAAAATTTTGAACAAATGCAGGATGAAGCGAAAAAAAACAACATATCTGATTCAAATAGATGGGAAGAAAAAGTGTTTTTGATAGGATATTGTATATTAATAAAAAGAGATGTTTTTAATAAGGTAGGTTATTTGGATGAAACTTATACTCCAGGCTATATAGAAGATAATGATTATTCTTTAAGAATTTTAAAAGAAGGATATAAGTTATATTTATGCCATGATTGTTATATATATCATCATTTAGGAGTTGAATTTAGAAAGGATTTGACGAAGTTATATCAAATTCTTGATAAAAATAGAAATTATTTTTATTCTAAATGGGGGTTTAGTGCTTTTGAATTTGATGAAATCAAAAGATACTCATTAGAAATAATCAAGAAATTAGAAAAAGATAAACAATATGATATATTAGATTTATATAGTGGAATAGGAGCAAGTACATTAAAAATAAAAAATATATTTAAAACAAGTAATGTTTTATCTTTTGAAGAAAATGTAAGTAAGGCAAACATTAGTAAATGTGTTTCAAATACAATAAATGCGAATTTCAATGATGTTACTAATGTTATAAATAAAAAGTTTGATATAATTGTAGTTGAGGATCTATTAGAAAAACAAGAAAATATTAACGAAATATTATGTAAGGTAAAATCATTATTAAAAGAAAACGGGTTATTAGTAGGTAGTTTTTATAATGCAAATTATTATAAAAATATATATGAACTATTACAAGATAGATGGTTATATGCAAAAAGGGTTGCTTATGATGCATATGATAAAAAAAATTATACTAAGGAAGATATGTATAAAATTTTAATGTCTAATGGTTTTAAAGAAATTGATTTTTTACATTGGTATAATTACAATGAAGAAGATGAGGAAAATATTTTCAAATTAGGAGATTTAGTAGGTGAACAAAGAATATATCTATATAAAACTTATGCATATTCATTTATAGCAAAAAAATAAGAGATTATCTCTTATTTTTTTTAAATTTTCTTTCGATAAATAAAATTCCATAATACATAAATGATGCAACAATTGCTAAAATGAATATTCCAGTTACTACTAGATTTAAATTAAATACTTGAGAGCCATACATTATTAAATATCCAAGTCCAGATTTAGATACTAAAAATTCTCCCATAATTACTCCGACTAAAGACATACTTATGTTTATTTTAAGGGAACTAATAATGCTTGAATAACTACTAGGAAGTATTAATTTAAAAAATGTTTGTCTTTTAGTTGCTGAAAAAGATTTCATTAATTTAAGTTTATTTATATTAACTTCTGTGAATGCCTGATAAACTGTTTGGATTGTAATAATTGTTGATATTAAAAGAGCCATAATTATTATTGATTTCATTCCGGCTCCAGCCCATATAATGATAATTGGACCTAGAGCAACTTTAGGCAGACTATTTAATATAGTTAAATAAGGATCAAATACTTTAGATAAGAATTTATTCCACCATAATATAGCGGCCACAATAATTCCTATCATAGTAGATGATAAGAAGCTAATCAATGTTTCATATACTGTAATAAAAATATGATGGTATAAATTGTTAGACTTATGAAGTCTAATTATCGTTTTAAATACTTCTTTTGGACTTGAGGAAATAAATGAATTAATTATATTTTTATCAGCTAGTATTTGCCAGATAATTAAGAATAAAACCATAATTATAATTTGTGTAAATCTAACTAATATTCTGTTTGCCTTTATCTTATAAAGATAAACCTTGTGTTCATCACTATACATTATGTTCAATATCCTTCCATATTAAATCATAGTAATATGCAAACTCTTTAGCTTTTCTATTTTCAATAGGTGTTGATTTATTAGTTAAATTAATTTCATATATATTTTTAATTACAGCAGGTCTTTTCGATAAAACAATAATTTTGTCAGCCATACTAATAGCCTCGGCTATTAGTTGAATTAGTATGATTATTCAATAATCAATAATTATGTAAAATAACTATTTAGTTTATATAAAATTCAATTAAAGATGCAGTATATAAACCTAGTGCTGGAATATAGTTAGATTTAAAATTAACTTCTAGTCCTATAATGTTTTTGATGGGTCTATTAATAGGATTAATAAAATTCAAAGTTGAAAAATAATATAAGTTACCATCATTACCTTTTATATAACCGCTTTCCTCATCGATTAACTGATCAATAATACCAGTTATTTCCTGATTCATATTAACGCTTCCTTTCTTCAATATAATTACTATTTTTTATATTAGATAAAGCCGTTAAATATTCATTTTTAGCTCTATGATCGTAAGGAAGGCAACATGATATTATATTTGCGTTATCATCAATTGCTATAAACCAATCCTTATTTCCAATTATATAACTATAATCGCTTACATTTAAAGGTTTATAGTTTCTTTTTTCTTTATTTTTATTTGGAATGTTTTTAAAATTAATATTATCATAGTATATAGAATTAATTATTTGATTAATTCTCTCTTTATCTTTTTCATTTAATGTATCATATATATAGTTAGGTATTCTATTTTGATAATATACTTCAGTTGGTTTATAATGGTTAATTTTTACATTATTAACAGAAGTGATTATGTAATTTTTGATATCTTCCTTATGATAATCAGCATAAAAGCTACCGTCTATAAAAATATTTTCATCTATAGATATAGATTTAAGATTTTCATTATTTAGGAATTTTTCAATATTTAAATCAGTAATAATAACAGCTTCTATTTTTTCATTAGAATTACTTCTCTCAATAATTTTATTTCCCATTTCCTTTATAGCATCTAATAAACGATGAGCAATTTCTTCATTTTCTGGTTCAGGATCAATACCGTTTCCATATATTGTATTCCCGTTTCTAATGAAAGGGCAAGTATAAAAATTATTTTTTTCATCCCATAATCCAACGATCATTGAGTTTTTATTAGTCATGCAATATTCCAAAAATTCTTCGCCTTTTCCACTTACCTTCAAACAGCTCTGTGTATCGATGCCAGAAACAATTAATGAAGGAGAATCAAATGGAATTGTACAATATTTAATATTGTTTTTAATACTTTTTTCAATTATAGGTATAGTTGAACTTATTTTAAACTTTCTTTTAGCATGTAATTCTTTTGATCTTTTTAATATTTCCTCTTTTGATTCATTACAGTATTTTTGGGATTTCATTATTTTTGCAATAGTTGCTAAAGTTAAGTCTTGTTCATTTGGTTCTAAATGATAAAATAAGATTTTACTAACTTCAATGACATCAAGCATAGAATTAATAGATAATCTATTGTTAGAATTAGAAATAATTTTTTCGATTTTATTGAAATTATTGATAACAATATCTATTGTGTCATTTAATCCAAATGCTTGTTTATTTATAACTAATCGCAAAATACAATCATTATTATTCTTTAAATTACCTAGTAAAAAATTAATTAAATTATTGTTTAAAATTGGTCTTCCGTTATCATCAAAATTTATTTTTGAAATATCAATATCTTTAAAAAAATTATACAATTCATCGCTAGTAATTTCAGTTTTTTCAATTTTATTTAAGTCATAGTATTGACTGATATATTTATCAATAAACATCTTTTTAAAGTACTGTTCTCTTTTATTAACCTCTTTTAGTAAAAATGATTTTATAAGTTCTTTATTTTCAGGATTAATTTCATTACTATTCATATCACTTTTCAGCTTATCTAATAAATCAGTAATATAATCATTGTTATCATTTACAAAAAAGGTTTTAAAAAAATCTATATCATTGTTTTTAATAGCATGAGCTGCTTTTTCAACAACTTCATAACTAACAAAATGATCTTGGTGTTCTATTCTATATTGCCTTTGATTATCAATAAATAGGGTTGTAGCAGCACGTTTCAAAGCTGCTTCATTTATTTTAGTAAATTTATTATCTATTATTTTTGAAGTGTTATCAAAACCAAAAATAGAATACATGTTTAAAGCAGTGATTAAAATATGGTAATCACTCATGTTATTATTCATCTTTTTTATTTTTTCAATTATTAAGTTCATATGTTTTTCATTAACTTTATTAATAATATCTATATTTAAATCAGTATCTATATTATCCGATTGTTTATTAGAGTTTAATATTAAATTAAATTTATTGAATATAATAAAATCTAGCTGTGTATCTAATTTTAATAAATAATAAGGGTTTCTAGATTTATTATTTATTTTAGTTATAAAGGAATCTGTAAGGTTATCGTCTATTTTATATTTACCTTTTACATAGTACTTAATGTCATCAATTGAATTAAAAAATAATGAAAAATCAAAATTTACAGTAGCTTTTTCAAATAAATTATTTGGCAGTTTTCGAATTAGTTGAAAAAAATAAGATGGATTATACTGTTTTAATTGATGTGGATAAGATAATATTTTTAGTTTTATCTCTTCATCAGACAAATCAATTAAATCTTTTCCGTTATTATTTTTAGGAGCCGAAATTATTTTTAAAAAAATAGTAGGGTTTTCTATCATCTTGATTTTTATATCATTACTAGAACGCATGTAAAATAGTCTGAATTTATTTTCATCTAAAGAGTTTATTTCATTTATTAATAAATCGAAGTTTTTTAAAATAACCGTAGAATAATTATTAATTTCTGATAAAAAAATAGGTATAGGTATATCAGCAGCATTAATAAATAAATTCTTAACAGAATTAGTTAAATTTTCCATGGGTTTTCACTCCCTTTTAAGTAAATTAATTAATTATATTCTATCATTAAAAAAAATAAATGTAAATTAATTTATTAGTTTCTTTATGGAGTAAACTATATTTTGTAAAGTATTATTAACAAAATCATAAATTTAATTATAAGAGGTTGATTTATGAAAAAAGATATATTGAAAAGTGATAAAAAAATTATATTGTCTAAAACTCTACAAGAAGAAATGATGAAGTTTTTCCTAAAAACATCTATTCCAAGAATTTTGCAAGAAAAAAAAGATAAGGCGAACAATTAACTTGTTAAGAAATAGTGTAGGAATATATGTTAGGGTTTCAACTGAGCATCAAACTAAAGAGGGATATTCCATTGCAGCTCAAAAAGAAAATTTAACAAATTTTGCTAAACAGCAAGGTTGGAATATTTTTGATATATATACTGATGAGGGTATAAGTGGCAAGAATATTCAAGACAGACCAAATGTAAAAAGACTAATTCATGACATAAAAAGCAAGAAAGTAAATGTTGTTTTATTATATAGATTTGATAGATTAACAAGAGATATGTCAGACACAGAAACTATTATAAAACTTATTCAAGATTGTGGAATTGAGGTTTATACTATTTCAGGAGGAACAGTTGATGTGTCTACAGCAACTGGAAGATTTTTTATTCGAGTGAGTGGTGCGGTTGCTCAATTAGAAAGAGAACAAACTATTGAAAGGGTAAAAGCTGCATTTATTCAAAAAGTAAAAGAAGGGAAATCTTTATGCAGCTCTACTCCTTCATATGGATATGATCGACCAAAGCATCAAGAAATTCAAACAATTAATGAAGAGGAAGCTAAGGTTGTAAGAAGGATTTTTAAAATGTATGTTGATGGAAAAAGTTTTACTGAGATTGCTAATAAATTGAATGCTGAAGGTATTCATACTAAAAAGAGGGGAAAAGTACAAAAAAAGAGAAATAATGAAGAAACTTATATTATAAATAGTGTATGGCAACCAAAAACTATAAGACAAATATTAACTAATGTAACATATATTGGTGGTGTTAGATATGGTATTAACAATCCTAATGGATTTATAGTTTTAAATGGTTTACATGAACCAATTATTTCAAAAGATTTATGGGAAAAAGCACAGGAGAGGCTAAAAAAAGTAAAAAATATATCAAGAACTAATTATCCTAAAGTAGAAGTATATTATTGTGGAACTTTAGTTTGTGGTTTATGTGGGCATAAATTAACTACACAAAGAGTTATTAAAATTAAAAAAGATGGAACAAAAAAAATATATTATGGTTATAGGTGTGTAAATAGGGAAAAAGGTCAATGTAGTGCAATAGGTATAAGCCATAAAAAAGTTGAAGAAGCTTTTTTAAAATATATTAATAATATAGCTGAACTTTCTGAAATTAAAAATATTAATAATATAAATTATAATGGAGAAAGTTTAATTAATATTAATCAATTAAAAAAGCGTATTATAGAAATAGAAAAGAAAAAAGAAGAAGTCATGAATTTATTTATAATAAATAATATAGATAATAGTCAAATGAAATATATGATTAGTAAATTAGAAGAACAATTTAATATATTAAATGAGGAATTAGAAGAAGAAAAAAAGCAATATGATTCTATAAAAATTGATAGAAAATTAATTCCTAAAACTATAAAAGAACAT
>DUWA01000028.1 GCA_012840755.1 Mycoplasmatota bacterium
ATATACTTCATATATCTATAATTGTCTTGTATGTTGAATAAGTTTCATAAATCTATCTTAATGTACCTTTACATCGAATAAATCAAGCATATTCTGTGTTTTTGTCTTGCATATCGAACAAATAAACTGTAAAATGTATGTAAAGAGACTAACTATCTAAAGTCAAGTGATAAAAAATAATCAATACTAAAAGACCTAATAAAAGGCCTGAATTAATAGTATGAAGGTAAATAATTAGCTACAGATCACTTAACCTTATTTATATCAAATGATGTTTTATTAGATTCTATATGGAAAATCATTCTTAATATTTTTCTACATAGATGTATTAAAACGACTTTATGATGTTTACCTAATGATTTCTTTCGATGATAATAATCATGATATTGTGGAATAAATCTTAAACTAATAAATGAGTAGTTGAATAATTTTTTCCTAAGAAGAGGTGAACCTCGTCTTACAATATTACCTCGATGTTCTGTAACTCCCGATTGATTTACACTTACATCGAGACCTGCATAAGCCGTTAATTGGCCAGCATTGTTAAAACGATTAATATTGCCAATTTCAGCATAAATAGATGCTGCAGTAATGATTCCTATTCCAGGAATAGTATGGATTAAAGAGCCGGTTTTATTGTAAAGAGTTGTTATTTGTTGATCAAGTTGTTCTATTAGGTCATTGAAATGATAGTAGTTATCTATAATAATTGGAATTATTATTTCATAGACTTCACTAGATACACCAACAGATGTTTTTGCTAAATGTCTTAGTTTAGAAAACCTAGGATAATTAAATTTCCCCATAGACATTTTTCTTAAAGTCTCATAATGAGAATTATTAAGATTAGCTATCTTTTCCTTAGTTTTAAACCTTTTTAAAATATACATTGGTGTTTTACCTAAAGTATTCCTAAAGAATGGTTTAAACTCTGGAAACACCTTATCTAAGATGTTAGTTAAGTTAACTAATTCTTTACTTCTAGACTCGAGATATTTATCTCTTAGTCTAACTAGTTCTTTTAAATCATTTTCGTGATAAAATGAAGTATGTAGGGATTTGTAATCAAAATGGCCTAACATACTTGCTATTAATTTAGCGTCAATTTTATCAGTCTTTGCTCTCCTTAACGAGGTGGCTTTGGAAAACTTACTCGTTAATTGAGGGTTGAACTCTAAATAGGTATAAGCTAATTTAGATAAAAATGATTTTAAATTGATTCCGTAGTGTCCAGTTGATTCAAATCCTATTTTTATTTGGCTTTGTTCACCTAGTGATTCTAACTCTTTTTTAAGAGTTTGGAATCCATCGTGATCATTCTTGAATTCGAATGATCCAATCTTATCGCCTGCATTAGTAGCTATAAAGCAGTCGTGTTTAAATTTTGAGATATCTATTCCTACATGGAACATGATTCTCACCTCCAGTTATTTGGCGCGTAGTTTGCACGGGACTCCTATTTCTATATCCTTGTGATAAAACGTCTAAGCGTTAACTAACTAATTAATAGTAAAAATAGGAACCGTGGTAAGTGCCTCTCTTGAACGTCTCTAGCGTTAATAAAATGATACAAATCCACGGCGCCTTAGGTTAATTATAGTACATATATTAAAGAAAGGATAAGTATACTCAATAGTACTATAACTATAAATAGAGTATACAAGGGGTTTAAAATGAAAAAATTCTTTAACAAAAGAAGTAAAAAAGCAGTGGATAATGCCATAAAAGCCTTAGTGTTTTTACAAAAGCCATTTGCTATGTTTGGATTATTCTTAATTTTAATGGGAGCCTTTTTTGCTCCAGCAGTCAGTGCATACAATGTTTGGTCAAATTCAGAAAAGATGATCAGTCAAATAGAAGAGACCAAAAACCCAGAGACTCTACCCACGCAACTATATGATGACATTGATGCTTCTATGATTCCAATATCTAAAGAAATTGAAAATCTTAGAGAAGAAAATCAGAAAGTTTTTTTAAAGAAAGATGGAACTTATGAGGTTTCAATTTATCAAGACCCTGTTCATTATAAAAGTAATGATCAGTACATTGATATAGATAATACGTTAGTAGATGATGGTAAGTATTATACAAATAAGCAAAATGCCTTTAACATTTATTTCCCAAAAAGTTTAACACGAAATGAATCGATTAAGATAAAATCAGAAAATTATCAGATTCAATGGAAAATCGTCAATAGTAAGCAAAGTAAGGCAAATCAATCCAAACAAAAAAAGAAGGATAAAGATTTAACAATTTTAAACCACCTAAGTAGTGAGATTAAATATCAAAAAGTGTTTGAAAATACAGATTTAGAGTATATTTTAAAATCTAATCAAATTAAAGAAAACTTATATTTATCACAATATAATGAAAATATAGTCTATAGTTTTGAATATGAATTAAAAAACTTAACCATTGCAAAAAAAGATGATACTTATTCTTTTGTCAATGATTTGGGAGAAGAAATATTTCATCTTGACAATCTATACATGATAGATAGCCAAGGTGAAATATCTTATGAGGTAAAGATTGATGTAGAAAGAAAAGCTCATAACAAATACATTATCAAGATCATACCAGACGATACCTTTTTAAAAACAGCAAGTTACCCAGTCAAGATAGATCCCACACTTATTTTATCAAGACAAACACCAGTGATAGAAGACACTTATGTTTCTGAAAATCATAAAACGACCAATTATAGCAATCAGTCCATCATGAAGGTAGGATATGAAAAATCAGTTGCTACGAGAAAAGATATTCTAATTAAGTTTAGTATACCGTCATTCATTAAATCAAGCGATGTGATTACCTACAGTCATTTAAATTTATCTAGAGTAGATAAGGTGAGTAGTAATCATCAAATAAATGTATATAGAAACATAACAAACTATACTAACAGTACTGTAAATTGGAATACAAAGCCACTTTATAATAAGGAAATTATAGATTATTATGATTTTAGATATGTTGATACGCCACTTGTTTTTGATATTTCAAGACCTACAAAAGAATGGCATGAAAATGGGTCAAACTTTGGGTTAACTATTGCTCCAGAGAGCCATCATAATTCAGTTATAAATATTTATCAAAGTCAAGCATCCTATGAAGTAAGACCGGTGGTAAGAATAGGTTATGAAACCAAAGGTGGACTTAAAAACTATTGGACCTATACCTCACAGGAGTTAGGACAGGCAGGAACAGGTTATGTTTCAGACTTTACAGGGAATTTAGTTTTTAAAAGAGATGAATATTTTGTGCAAAATGAATATTTACCTTTAAATTTAAGTTTTTATCATAACGGAATCAATGGCTACAGTACCATTGGTTATGGGTATGGTTATAAGACAAACTATAATTATGTTATTTTATATGATAGTAACTTAAATCAATATTATCTAGATACTCCAGATGGTAACAAAGTATATTTTAGTCTTTTTTCAAGCGATCAGTCAGAGTATCCTTATCAGTGGGATGATAGCATTGCAGAAGATGGCAGTAGATGGGAGTTGTATCAAGAGTTTTATAAAGGGCAATTAACATATGCAACCATCAGCACGCCTGAGCAAATTAAGTATGAATTTAATGCTCAAGGCAAACTCATAACCATAAGAAATAACGCTAACTATCATAGTATTAGTATCACATATTTAAATGAAGATAGAATATCTTTATTAAAAGACTCTGTTGGAAATCAAATTGTTTTTACGTATAATAATAATCAATTAAGCCAAACAGAACTTAAACTCATACAGCCAAATGGCAGTTATAAAACGGTAGAAAAAAGAGTCTATAATTATTCTCTAACACTGTTAAACTCTGTAGTGGTTTATATGAACTACGATAAAACATCTAATGTTTTAAAACAAATGAGTACACTTTATTATAGTTATCAAACAGGCAGGCTTACAACAGCCTATTCAAGCACAGATAACTATAAGGTCATATACACCCATAATTTATCAGGCAAGGTTACCAATATTACCTTAGAAGATGATGGAAAAATCTTATCAAAGATTAGAATTAATCATAGCTTTTTAGAAACGACCTATACAAATCATAAGAATGAATGGGTCACTTATTA
>DUWA01000029.1 GCA_012840755.1 Mycoplasmatota bacterium
TATTATTTTTTCAAATATAATTGTAAATAAAATTAAAGAAATAAAAGATAGAAAAGAAGTATATTACTCATATATTAATCAAACAATTTCAGGATATAGTTCAATTAAAGGTTCTAAATTAGAAAATTATATTATTAAAGAATTTAAGCACAGAAACCACCAATATATATTAAAAAAACACGAATTTAACAAGCTAATTGTTTGTGGAAATTTGATTAATGAATTTTTAGATATGATTTTAAATATTTTTCCTATAATGATTGGTGGCATATATCTATATAATAAAACGATTGCTGTTTCTACAATAATAACATATACATATTTAACAGGCTATATATTTGACCCAATAAAGAACATATCTGATATTAATACAAAATTCAAGGATATGAAAATATCTTTTATTAGAATATTAGAGGTTATGGGGAAGAAAAACAATAACAATCATACGCTACTAAAAAAAATAAATAAAATTGAATTTAAAAATATCCACTTTTTTTACATAGATGCAAAGCCTGTACTTAAGAATATGAATTTAGTTATTAATGATATGGATAAAATAATGATTATAGGAAAAAATGGTAGTGGTAAAAGTAGTATAATGAAATTGCTAATTGGATTTTACAAACAAAACAAAGGAGAAATACTTTTTGATGGAATAAACACATCTAATTATAATGAAAATACGATAAGAGATAATATTTTATATTTAAAAGAAAAAGAAATGTTGCTTAATGATTCAATACTGAATAATATCACCTTAAAAAGAAAAATATCAAATAATTTATTAAATAAAGTAATAAACATATGTGATTTAAAAGATTTAATTAACAGAAAAAGTCTTAATCATATAATTAATGAGGATGGTAGTAATATATCCGGTGGTGAAAAGCAAAAAATAATTTTAGCTAGAAGTTTATTACTAAATAAAAAAATTCTAATTTTGGACGAAGCAACAAATCAAATAGATTTATATAAGGAAAGAAAAATATTGAAAAACATTTTAAAAACATATAGTGATAGAACAATTATATTTATAAGCCATAGACAGAGTAATCAAGATTTGTTTCAAAGAATTTTAAAAGTAGAAAAGGGATATGTACATGAGTAAAGATATATATATTGATCTATATGAAAATGATTATATAAAGTCATCACGTTTTATTTTTATATTAATAATAATAAGCATAATGGTATTATTATTTATTAATTTAGATTACTCAAAAACAATTCCAGTATATTTGATAAATGAAGATAGTTACTATATTATAGGAACTAATAATAATGATATATTAAATATATTAGAATCAAAACTTTATATTGATGGAGTTGAATATAAATTCCAAATAGTCGATATATTTTCAGATGTTGATTTTAGTGAAATGAAAATAAAAATAGAAAAATTTGAAAATAATAATGAAATAATTAACGGTTATTTCAAAACTAAAAAAGTTAAAATAAAAGAAATAATAAAAACTAAAATAAAGGAGGCTATATGAAATTAAATAAAAAAGAACTTACCATGATATCAGGTGGTGCAATCAAACTAGGAGCAGGATTGATAATCGTTTCTGCCATTATATTTGTAATAGGTGTAATAGACGGATATGTGAGGCCA
>DUWA01000030.1 GCA_012840755.1 Mycoplasmatota bacterium
AAGATTGTTGAATTACATTAGTGAATAGGAGAGTAACGTTATTTACAGTATTGGGTACTGAAAATTAACAGCATACCTCAGTTTTTCAAAAAACAGCGAAGCCTATGGATATGTTCCCGCCTACCGATAGTGCCAAAAACGTAGTGGATATGTTTCCGAGAACGGATACGCTCAAATGACATTCATTCTGTCCTCTCGAGCCATGTGGAGACGGTAGTATTGATGACAAGGGTGTAAGCGTAGATAGGATTGATATTAAAGGAGGAAATTTATGGATGAGTGTGTATTTGTAAAATAATAAAAAAAGAAAAGGAATGTTACCTAATATATGAGTCAGATACTATTATGTCTTTTTTAGATGTTGATCCTATTAATGAAGGTCATTTACTTATCATACCCAAAATTCATCAATCATCAATTGATAAAATACCTTTATTTATACTAAATGACATGATAGAATTGTCTCAGAAAATTGTATCTGCCTTAACTCAAATATATAAATTAGATGGATATAGTATTATGCAAAACGGTGGAGATTTTTGTGAGTTTGGGCATTTTCATTTGCATATTTTTCCGCGTTACCAAGATGACGGTTTTGGTTGGACTTATCCTCAAGGACCATTTGAGTATTCAATGAATGTTGCAAATAAGATAATTAATTATTTAAAATAAGAAATGTAGTAGATATATTTTTATTATCAATAGAATAAAAATAAATAAATAAAAGTGCTTTCAAGAATAGTATTCATAAAATTGATTAAGCAATGAATATTATTTAATTAGATGGAGGAATTTTAAATGAAATATAAAAAAATAATTAGTTTACTTGTAGGATCTATTATTGTATTATCAGTATTTGCATCAGTTGTAGGTATATTTGCAGATCAAGGTTCAGGGACATATGAAATTGAATCATTTAGAGGTGAAATAATTAAAATGCACGGAAAAGGTTTATATAGTTATGATTCTGTATCAGTTGCAGCGCAAGGCATAGCACAAGATATAGTAACAGTTATATTGGGAATACCTTTATTAATAATATCTTTGTGCTTAGCATTAAAAGGTTCTTTGAAAGGCAGACTACTGCTTACAGGAACGTTAGGATATTTTTTATATACTTATATGTCTTACGTTTTTCTATGGATGTATAATCCAATGTTTATTGTGTATGTGATACTTATGTCAACAAGTTTCTTTTGTCTTGTATTATTAATCATGTCATATGATATAAAAAGTATGAGCTTATCATTTAATGAAAAATTACCAGTAAAATTTATTGGTGGATTTCAAATATTCTTTTCTATTGCACTATGTTTGTTATGGATTAAAAAGATAATTCCTACTATAACAAATGAAACTATACCAGTAGGTTTGGAACATTATACTACACTTGTTGTCCAAGGTTTGGACTTGGGATTTATAGTACCCATTTCTTTTCTTCAGGTGTATTAATAATAAAAAGAAAACCAATTGGATACCTTCTTTCTTCTATAATAATAATGAAGGGCTTTACTATGGGTGCAGCACTAACAGCCATGATAATAAATCAATATCTTGCAGGTGTTTCAATGACTATTGTAGAGATAATTATGTTTCCAACAATTAGCTTGATTATATTTTACTGCATGATATTATTGTTGAAAAATATAAAAAGTGATATGATTGCGAAATAGATTAAATAATAAATTATTCAATTACATTATTTGATCTTTTTCAATATAGATAATATAGAAATATTTGAGGGATAAAATGAATAAAAAAACAATACTTCCGTTTGGAATAAAATATACACCTATAAAAAAGTTAGCAATAATTAGTTTTGAAAAAAAACCAGATAAAATATATAGAGGTCTTGAACTACAGTATCTTGATTGCAATGAGGTAGGCAAGGGTTTTCGTGTGTTGGCTTATAGAAATGATGGATATGTAGATATATATGATGATACATCACTAAAATATAATCAAAATGAGCAATGCAACGTTGCAGGCAAGGGATTACATAAACACATACAAACAAAAATTGAAAATACTTTTTTTGAAAAAGTAGATGGTTGTGTGGAAATTTCATTTGATTTTATTGATATAGATAAAAGACCTATACACGTATATATAAAAGAGCAAAATAAAAAGAAAAGCATTCCTATGAATTTACTAGCGCCTATTGGATTTAGTAGTGTAGACCCGATGTCGCTACCAATCTTTTTTCTATATAATTTCGATTTTATTAGAAGAAAAAATACTATTGTAGATATTCGTATTGATCAAAAATTAATAGGAATAGACCCTTTTCCCTTTCCATTTCCAATGAGTGGACAAAGAAGGTATTATTCTAGGTATACCATGGAAAGTCAAATAATAGAGTTTGCTCCGGTTGATATGCAATTAAAGGAAGTAGAATTAGATGATAATATGCAATATATTGATCAAAAAGTTAAATATAAATTTATTAAAACATCTAATGATTTAGGATTATCTTTAATAGAACTAGAACTAGATAAAAAAGTTATTATAAAGTTTGAACCTGAAATTGTTATGTGTGATCAAATAGGAGAGTTTTATATTTATCCAAAAAAAGAAATGGGTTATATAGGTGGAAAGTATGAAATAAAAAGAAAAGATGAACTGGTAAATATTTTTCTAACACCGATTAGAGGATGGACAAGCACTCCAAACTCAATGAGTACAAAAATAATATTATCATCTAAATCATTATTTTGTACTTGGTGTAAAAAATATGAATATTCTGCATTGATTAATCTTAAAGAAATGAGTATAAATGAAAAATGGATTAATAATAACAAAAAAAATAAAATCAAATAAATTGTA
>DUWA01000031.1 GCA_012840755.1 Mycoplasmatota bacterium
AAAACAACAACTGTAAAAAAAGAAACTAAACAAACAACTGCATCAAAGAAAAAAAATAGTACAGTTAACTCTAAAAACGCAGATAAGAAAACAACAACTGTAAAAAAAGAAACTAAACAAACAACTAAAGAACAAAAAAACAACCTTGATACTAACAATGAGGAAAAAAATAATATTGAAAAATCTACTAATAAAACAAAAAAGTCGTATACACAAACTGAAAGCAATACATCTGCAAATGAAAAAGAAAATAAATCACAAACAAAAGATGTTGAAAGCGAAATTACAAACCAAAAGACAACTGTAGAAGAAAAATCAGCTAACAAAAACGCTGAAACAATTATTAACATATTTAAATCAGACGGAAGTTTTAAGACTATTGAGGTAATTGGTTTAGTGATTATTACATGTGTTGTTTCACTTATTTTAGGTAGTTTAGTAACAAGTGGTTTTAAAAATAGTGAAAATAAATTCGTTGAAGATGAATATCTAAACAAAATTATTGAAACTTATGAATATATTAAACAAAATTATTATGGTGACATAGATAATGAGAAAATGATTAAGGCGACTATAGAGGCAATGATCGGAACACTAAATGATCCTTATTCAACATTTTTTGATGAAAGTTCAGCTAAAAATTTCAATATAACTTTAAATGGTAATTATCAGGGTTTAGGTGTAGAGATTTCTAATAACGCAGAAGGAAATATACAAGTAATGAAAGTGTTTAACAATTCACCTGCTAAAAATGCGGGAATGCAAGTGGGGGATGTTATTGCTTCTGTTAATAACATTAGCTATTTAGGAAAAACAACTTCTGAATTTGTTTCTGTTGTTAGAGATGGACTAGAAACTGATTTTACTGTAGTTGTTCAAAGAGATGGGGAACAAATTTCTTTAAATATTAAAAAGGATAATATTGTTATAGAATCTGTTCATTCAAAAATATTTAAGGATAATAATAAAAAAATAGGGTATATTGATGTTGATATTTTCGCATCAAATACATTTGAACAATTTAAGAATAAATTAGAAGAACTTGAGAAAGAAAATATTGATGCGCTTATCTTAGATTTACGTGATAATACAGGTGGACATTTGTCTGCTGCTAAAGATATGCTTTCGTTATTTTTAGACTCGAAGCATGTTATCTATCAAACAGAAACTAAAAATAAGATTGAAAAATTTTATTCTAAGGGTAAACAAACGAAAAAATATAAAATTGTGGTTTTAGGTAATTCATTGAGTGCTTCTGCTTCAGAAATAGTAATTGCAGCTCTCAAGGATGAATATGGTGCGAAATTTGTTGGTGGAAGTACTTTTGGAAAAGGTACTGTACAAGAACTACATGAATTACCAACAGGAGAACAATATAAATTCACGACAAAACGTTGGTTAACGCCAAAAGGAGATTGGATTAATGGGCATGGTATAACTCCTGATTATGTTTTATATCCAAGTGAAGCATATATAGAAAACCCAATTGAATCAAACGATAACATATTAAAAAAAGCATTAGAATTGTTAAGATAAAAAAACAAAAACTTTAAAGTTATTAAATGATTTTAAAGTTTTTTTGTTTTACACCGACTGCGTTTTGTCATTACAATAAGATTTATAAGAAAATAATTATTGGAAAAATGTGAACAAAATTAAAAGTAAAATAAATAATATGAAATTGTTATAAAATTTAATAAAAAAATTATATATTAAAAACGATTGACACATAATTATTACTTAACTTCTTTTTTCTTTTATTTTTTCGAAAAAAAGTTTATAATATTATAAGGTGAGTTAAATATGGAAAAAATAAAAATAGGAGAAAGATATCAAATTCAATGCTACAAACATAACGGTAGAATACATAGATCTTGGAACGAAGCTGTTGTATTGGATGTAAGAGACGATTATGTTGTTTTTGGGAATAACAGAACCGAAGTGATAGAATCAGCAGGAAACACATGGAGAACCAAAGAACCAGCAATAATGTATTTTTTTAAAAACAGATGGTTTAATATAATCGCACAGATGAAAAAGGATGGGATATATTATTATTGTAATATTGCTACCCCTTATATTATAGAGGATAAGACTATTAAGTATATTGATTATGATTTAGATCTTAGAATTTATCCGACAGGTGATTATAAGGTGTTGGATAAAATGGAATATAAATACCATAAAGAGTTAATGAGTTATTCTAGTGAATTAGATAAATCTATCAAAATTGGTTTAGATGATTTGATTAATGAATATAATAAAAAGAGTGTAATGTTTGATAAAAAAGAAAATATGAAATATTTACAACAATATATAAAATTAAAAAGTAGTAATAAAGTGTAATTATTTAAATAACAATGAATATAATGAATATGTATAATATAAAATGATAAGCGTAAAATAAGAAAAACAATGTTGACTTGTCATTTTTTATTTGTTATAATCTAAAAGCCTTGAAAAAAGGAGTCATTTCTATGTTAAAAAAGTTGTTTTTTTAATGAAAAACCTCTTGACTTAACTAAACAGATTTGATAAACTTATTATGCTGTTCAAAAAGGAACAGGAATGATCTTTGAAAACTG
>DUWA01000032.1 GCA_012840755.1 Mycoplasmatota bacterium
TAAAAAGGACAAAAGAGGATTACATGACATAATAGCAAATACAGCAGTTGTCGATAAAAATAATGGGGTGATAGAATGAGAGAATTTAGTGAACAAGAACTTGTAAGAAGAGCAAAAATAGAAGAGATTAGAAAATTCTCTAATCCATATCCTGAAAGATTTGAAACTAATTATGAACTTAAGGATGTTTCTAGTCTTGAGGATGGTGTTACTGGAATAAGAATAGCAGGTAGAATTGTTTTAATGAGAAAAATGGGGAAATTAAGTTTTCTAACTATTCGTGATATTGCTGGATCTATTCAAATATCAATAAAAATAGATTTGGTTGGAGAAGAAAAATATAACTTTTTTAAAGATAATTTTGATTTAGGTGATTTTATCGGTGTAGAAGGAGAGATGTTTACTACTCATACTGGAGAAAAAACAGTTAGAGCTACAGACTTTGTTTTTTTAGGTAAAGCATTAAGACCACTACCTGAAAAATTTCATGGACTAACAGATCCAGAAGCATGTTACAGAAATCGTTATCTAGATTTAATAATGAACGAAGATACAAGAAAACGTTTTTTATTAAAATTCGAATTTATTAAACAAATAAGAAGATATTTAGAAGAAAGAAATTATATTGAAATAGAGACCCCAGTACTTATTAATAAACCATCTGGTGCTTTGGCTCGTCCTTTTAAATCACATCATAATGCACTTGATATTGATGTATATTTAAGAATTGCACCTGAGACATATTTAAAACGTGCTGTAGTGGGTGGTTTTAATAAAGTGTTTGAATTTGCACGTTGCTTTAGAAACGAAGGAATAGATGCTACACATTTACAAGATTTTACAATGTTAGAAGCATATTGTAGTTACTACAATTATAAAGATACTATGGTTTTAGTAGAAGATATGTTAAAGACCGTAATAAATAATGTTTTTGGGTCATTAATGATTACTATTGGAGATAAAGAAATAGATCTTTCTAAGAAATGGGAAACAGTTTCATTTAGAGAACTAATTTTAAAATATATAGATATTGATATAAATGAACACAACACAAAAGAAAAATTGCTGAATATTATTAAAGAAAAAAATATAACACTTGAAAGTGAAACAGATATAAATCTTATGGGATTTGGAAATTTGGTAGATTTACTTTATAAAAAAGTGGCTAGGCCACAAATGATTGAGCCAGTGTTTTTAGTAGAACACCCAATAGAACTTTCACCACTTGCAAGAGCAAATGATGAAAATTCTAGTTTAACAGATAGATTTCAATTAGTTATAAATGGGGCAGAAATAATAAATGCATATTCAGAATTGGTTGATCCAATCGAACAAGAACGTAGACTTGAAGAACAATCTAAACTTAACGCAGGCGGCGATGAAGAGGCTATGGTTATGGATCGTGAATACATAGAGGCTATGGAATATGGTATGCCACCGATATCTGGTTGGGGAATGGGAATTGACAGAGTACTTCAAGTACTAACAGATGTTCCAAATATTAAGGATAACGTATTATTTCCAATGATGCGTCCACAAGAAAAATAGAAAGAGGTAAATTATGAAAGTATTATCAGTAAATGCGGGTAGTTCATCATTAAAATTTCAAATGTATGAAATGCCAGAGGAAAAAGTATTAATATCAGGAGTATTTGAAAGAATAGGAATTGAAAATAGTTTTTATACTATCAAGATTAATGGTGAAAAAATAAAAAAAGTAGTAGAATTAAGTAACCATGAAGATGCTGTTATTGCTCTTACTAAAGAACTTATTGAATTTAAAGTGGTAAATTCATTAGAAGAAATTGAAGCTATAGGACATAGAGTTGTTCATGGTGGAGACAAGTATTCAGATTCAGTAGTTATTACAGATGAAGTATTAACTACTATTGAAGAATTATCAAGTCTAGCACCACTTCATAATCCAGCTAATGTAATTGGAATTAAAGCTTTTAAAAAAGTTGTTCCAAATGCTGTTGCGGTTGCGGTTTTTGATACAGCATTCCATCAAACTTTAGATGAATCAGAGTTTTTATATTCAGTTCCAAAAGAATGGTATACTAAATATCAAGTTAGAAAATACGGTTTCCATGGGACAAGCCATAAATATTTGTCAGAAAGAATGGAAAGTATTTTAGGAAAAGGTAAAAAAATAATTACATGCCATTTAGGAAATGGTGGGAGTTTAAGTGCTATTGAAAATGGGAAGTGTTTAGACACATCAATGGGCTTTACTCCGAATGCTGGTATTTTAATGGGTACTCGTTCTGGAGATATTGATGCTACAATAATTCCATATGTAATGGAAAAATCAGGAAAAAATTTAGATGAAGTTATGAATGATTTAAATAAAAAAAGCGGAGTTTTAGGCATAAGTGGATTAAGTAGTGATTCAAGAGATATTGAAGATGGAATTAAAGAAGGAAATGAAAACTGCATTTTAGCTCAAAAAATGTATGTAAGAAGAATTGTAGGCTATATTGCAAAATATTATGTTTTCTTACAAGGTGTTGATGCAATAGTATTTACAGCAGGAATAGGAGAAAATTCTTCTAAAACTAGAGAAGATATTATGAAGTCATTAGAAATCCTAGGAATAAAAATCGATGAACAAGCAAATAATACAAGAGGAGAAGAAATTAGAATAACTACTGAGGATTCTAAGATACCTTGTTATATAATACCAACAGATGAAGAAGTAATGATTGCAAAAGACGCATATAACTTTGCAAAATAGGAAGTGTGATTTAATGAAAAAGAATATATATAAAGCGATATATAAACAAATAAAAAAATATGATACGATAGTAATTGCTCGTCATATTGGTCCGGACCCTGATGCTTTATCTAGTAGTATTGCACTAAGAGATGTAATTTTAAATACGTTTCCAAACAAAAAAGTTTATACTGTAGGTTCTCCTGCAGCTAAATTTAAGTTTTTAGGTATACTTGATAAATTCAATGAGGAAATGTATGATAATTCTCTTTTAATAGTTGTGGATACTCCAGATAAAAAAAGGGTTGACTCATTAGATCCAGATAAGTTTGCTTATAAAATAAAAATAGATCATCATCCTTTTATTGAAAAATATTGTGATTTAGAATGGATTGATGATAAAGCAAGTAGTGCAGCTCAAATGATTATTGAGCTTATATTTAATACAAAATTAAAAATGTCAAAGGAAGCTGCTGAAAAATTATTTATAGGTGTTATTTCTGACACAAATCGCTTTTTATATTACTATACTACATCAAAAACTTTTTCATTAATATCTAAACTTATTAAAAAAACAAATTTAGATTTTACTAGTCTTTATGAACCACTATATTTAAGACCATTAAAAGAAATTAAATTTCAGGGGTATATATCAAACAATATGGTTGTTACTGAAAATGGACTTGCTCATATAAAGATAACAGAAGATTTAATGAATGAGTATGATGTTGATGCAGCAACAGCCGGTAATCTAGTTACAAATTTTAATTATATTGAAGAAATTATTGTGTGGGTCGTATTTTCATATGATAAAGAAAACAATTTAATTAGAAGTTCTATCAGATCAAGAGGTCCAATTATAAATGATACTGCTGCACATTTTGGTGGTGGTGGGCATATATATGCTAGTGGTGCTAGACTAAAAACATTTGA
>DUWA01000033.1 GCA_012840755.1 Mycoplasmatota bacterium
AAGATGTACAGTAACAAAGTCTACTGGAACTAGTGCAAATGCACAAACAACAATAGTTGTAAATGCTGCTTATACATGTTCAACAGGAACACTAACTAATGATGCAACTAAAGGATGGATATGTGTAAAAAGTGCTGATTGGAGTACTAGTTATACTGTTAGATGTCCAAACGGATCTACATGTACTGGTGGAGGGAGTGCATGTTGTAGAACCGGTAAGGTATGTACATCATGGAATTTTTCCGGGAGAGTTAGTTTTTGTGGTTCACCTACTGAAACATTAACACATAAATACACTAATTGTGACCCAATGCCTCCTACAGGAAATTGCCGACCATGTGATAGCTATTATTGTACAAATACATCTTGTCCAAGTAGTTATACCGATGGAGGAAGTGATTGCTGGTCTTTTGGAACAGAAATATCTGGTACTAGAACAACATCATATTATTGCTCATCAGGATGGAGTAATTATAGTGGTTCAGGCAGTAGTTTAAAATGTTACAGAGCAGCTACCAGTTAATAAAAATAAAAAAGACATATTATTAATACCAAACTAGGCGATGAAAAGTAGTCTCATTTAAAAAAACCAATTCAATATAAAATCGAATTGGTTTTTTAAATTTAATGATTAAGCTAATTTTTCGTTATTATAATAATTAATATATTTTTTATAAAATCATCTATATTTAATACATGTCATATCTGTTAATGTTTTTTTATGGCTGATTAGTTTTCTAATTGTTCTAATGTTGTATAACTTAAAATTCTATTAATTATATTTATGTTATGGTATAATTAAGTTATAATTTTTCACATTATGAACTAATTACTAATAACAAGTATTAATGAGGTGAACTACTTATATAATATGTCGACATTATTTTAAAATTTAAGTAGTATCATGTAGTTGGTGATATTATGAAAGTGAAATTATTTGACGAAGGTCATGAAAAAGATTTAGAAACAGCAATAAATGAATTTTTATCTACTTTTAATGGTGAGATAATAGATATTAAATATTGTGTTGCAATATCTGTATTTTCAGAAGAACAAGTTTTTTGTTTTTCTGCAATGATTTTATACAAATGAATGGAAGTGTCTAATGAAAAAAAGTAGTTTTTTAGAAGGAACGTTTATCTCTACATTTGGAATTGTGTTATGTAAAATAATTGGATTATTATATGTAATTCCTTTTTATGCGATTATTGGCAATGAAGGTGGAATCTTATATAATTATGCCTACACAATTTATAGTATTTTTTTAGGTTTATCATCTAGTGGTATTCCAATAGCAATAAGTAAGATAGTTAGTGAGTATAATGCATTAGGTTTTTATAATACAAAAGAAAGAGCATTTAAAATTGGTTCAAGGCTTCTTTTGTTAAGTGGCTTTGTATTTTTTCTAATATTATTTATATTTGCACCACAAATTTCATATTTGATAATTGGTGATGTGACTGGTGGAAATAATCCTGAAAGTATAACTTTTGTAATTAGAGTAGTTTCAACAGCAATTTTAATAGTTCCTTCTTTAAGTGTTTTACGTGGTTATTTACAAGGACATAAAATAATGAGTGTGCCTAGTATGGCAAGTGTTTTAGAACAGATAGTTAGAGTAATCGTTATTATTTTAGGAAGTTATTTAACTCTTAATGTTTTAGGTTTATCTTTAGAAACTGCGGTTGGAGTAGCGGTTTTTGGTGCCACTATTGGTGCTGGAACAGCTTTATTGTTTATACAATATAAAATTTCAAAAAATAAGTCAGTTTTAAACAAGGATGCAAAAATTACTAGAGAAGAGATAAAAATAACAGAAAAAGATATATTAAAAAGAATAATATTATATGCTCTTCCTTTTATATTAATTGATTTTTTCCGTTCTTCTTATTCAATGGTAGATGCATTTACTGTAATTAAAACTTTAGATAATTTAGGCTATGATCCAACTGTTGCGGAAAGTGCTTTAAGTATTATTAATACATGGGCTTCAAAGATTAATAGCATAATTATTTCTATTACAGTAGGTATGACAGTTAGCTTGATACCTAATATAGCTGCGAGTAATATAAAAAAAGATTATGATGACGTTAACTTAAAAATAAATCAGGCTTTAAGGATTATGATGTTTTTGGTTTTACCTATGACAGTTGGATTACATTTTTTATCTCATCCAGTATGGACAGCTTTTTATGGGTATGATCAATTTGGAATAAGTGTGCTGAGTATAAATGTTTTTCAAGCTCTAACTTATTGTTTTTACGCAATACTTATAGATATAAACCAAGCAATGAATAATACTAAATATGCCATAGGTACACTATTTTCCTCGTTATTGTTAAAATGGTTATTAAATGTTCCATTTATGAGGTTATTTAATGTAATAGGAGTTCCAGCTTATTATGCACCTATTATTACTACTATATTTATCCAATTTTTAGCTATCATTTTCCTATTAATGGTATTGAAGAATAAATATAATGTTACTTATAGAAATACGGTTTTAATTTTTATTAAAACAATATTAGCTACAAGTATAATGTATCTATCTTTAAAAATATTAAATTTATTTATTTCTATAAATACAGTAAACCGACTAAATTCAGTTATTATTGTATTTACATATTGCATGTTTGGTGGTATTATATATGCGATAGCTGTTATTCGAAGTAAATTAATAAAAGAAGTATTAGGGGAAAAATTTTTAGATGGTTTTATATCTAAATTTAAAATTAAGAAATAGATGGAGGAGAATATGAAAAAGTCAATTAAAAAATTAAAGGTTTATTTAGCTTTATTAACTGCAACTACAGCTTTTACACTTGTAAGTCCAGAGGAGGCAAATGCAAAAACACATTTTAGTTTTTCTAGAGTAACTACTGAGGCAGAGGATAGTTTTGATATTACTGAATATAGAACTG
Organism: Mycoplasmatota bacterium; assembly: GCA_012840755.1. Classification (GTDB taxonomy): domain Bacteria; phylum Bacillota_I; class Bacilli_A; order RF39; family UBA660; genus DUWA01. Next base: position 2,922 of record DUWA01000033.1, read on the forward strand.
TTGCTCATCAACTCGAAAAAGGAGAAACTATGCGTTCTGTTGCTAAAAAATATAGTACAACAGTGGAACAAATTGCTAAAATTAATGATATGGATGTTTCTGATATTTATAAACTTAAGGAAGGCGACATAATTATTGTGTCTAAAAAAGAAAGTTATAAAAAATCAAATGAAGAAATAACTGCAAAAGAAGATAAAGCATCATTACTTTTTAGAGTTGATAGAGAAGGTAATGCCTATGCAAAAGTTACAAACAACATAAAAAAAGAAAAAGATAATTTTAAAAATACTAAAACATATAACAAATTAAAAATAGGTAAAGAGTATAAAATTAATGGACTAAAAGGACCAGTTGTAGATGTTGCTAATACTACAATTAAAGGAAAAACAGATTATTATTATTTTTTACTATCAGATGGAACTGTTCAAATGCTTGATATGAATCAATTATTTAAAAATGGAAAATTACAAGTAACTGAAGTAATTAAAGGTTTTAACACAGTTGATTCATTATTTACAGTAGATAATAAGGGAGTAATTACTGCTTATGCAAGTATTAACTATGATTCTAATAAAAAACTACCAAAAAAAGCTGATGCTCTTAAGGTAGAAGAAAAATATGAGGTAAAAAAAGATTATAGTAAGCTTACAATCGATGCAACAGGATATTCTGTTATTCAATTTGGACTTACTGAAAAAGGTGAAGTGGTAGCAAAATTAACAGATAATTTTGGAAAAGATTCATATAATTTTGAAAATTTAGATGTAATAACTAAACTTAAAAAAGGAACAAAGGATTATATCTATAAAGTAGATAATATTAAGGAAAAAGTTATTGATATTGCATCTATTAATTCTGGAAGTACTAGGGTATCTGATTATGTTTTCTTGCTAGAAGATGGAACAATACAATTATTAGATCTTGATGCATTTTATAAAGACGGTAAATTAAAGGCAACAGAACGTGTAAAAGGTTACGATAATTGTATGATGTTTTTACCTGGTGAATATCCTAATAGTAATGTAAAACATTTTGCATTCGTACAAATACTTGACAATCATAATGTCAAAGATATAATTACATACGAACAATATAAAAATTTAAATTCACCATATTCATATTATAGATAAAATCTAAACTATTTGATTTTAAATGTGTGGATAAATAAAATTAACTATAATAAATTAGTTGTATGATATATGATAGAAGTTAAGTTAACAAAATTTAACTTCTTTTTTTGGGTTTTTAAAGACTAGTTATGTCAATAAATACTATGCATATAAAAGTAAGTATTTAGTTTAGAAATAAAATATAATTTAACGTTTCTGCTTAAAATATTGTCATCATTAAAGACTATATGTAATGAATAATATTGGATGTAAGGCAATAAATCATGATGAATCAATATTTTTAAAATTACTATAAAATTGTATAGTAATATTTTCATTTTTTATAAAAATAAAAGATATGAATTTCTATCAATACTAAATATTATTAAATAATTAATTGA
>DUWA01000034.1 GCA_012840755.1 Mycoplasmatota bacterium
AAAAATATAAAAGAAAAATTAAAAAAGTAAAGATAAAGGAAAAGAAAAATGTATTAAAAGTTGGAATAATTGGTGAATTATATACAATAATGGAACCTTTTTCTAATTATTTTATTGAGGATACTTTGGCTTCATATAATATAGAGGTTCATAGATATACAAATGCTGATTATCTATTATTTAAAAAACGTAAAGAAGTTAAAAAGTTTTTAAATTATGCTAGTGAATATATTAAATATCCAATGGGAGCAGATGCAGCAGATAATATTGCTCGATGTAAATATATGGGAGAAAACAAATTTGATGGAATTATACATATTAAATCAAGTTTTTGTACTCCAGAAATTGGTGCTATGCCAATTATAAGTAAAGTGTGTAAAGATTATGATGTGCCTGTCATTTTTATGTCATTTGATTCTAATACTTCTGAAGTTGGAATTAAAACAAGGTTGGAAGCTTTTTATGATATGTTGGAAATGAGGAAACAAAATGAATAAATGTTATATCGGTATAGACATTGGGTCTATTTCTACTAAAGGAGTAGTCATTGATGAAAATTATAATATAATATTTTCAAATTACATATGGACTGAAGGAAGTCCTATAGAGGCGGTAAAAAAAATAATTGATTATTTTAAAATTAAGCTTGATAATAATTATCAAGTTTTTGGAATAGGTACTACTGGAAGTGCAAGAAAATTAATAGGTACATTACTAGAAGCTAACGTAGTTAAAAATGAAATAACCGCACATGCTATTGGAACAATGCGTATTGTTCCAAATGTTAAGACTATATTAGAAATTGGTGGACAAGATTCTAAAATTATTTTTATTAAAGATAAAATAATTACAGACTATTCTATGAATACACTTTGTGCAGCAGGGACAGGAGCATTTTTGTCTAGTCAAGCTAAAAGGCTTGGAATTGATATAGAAAAATTTGGTGATATTGCACTAACAGCTAAAACCCCTGTTAAAATAGCCGCTAGATGTACTGTTTTTGCAGAATCGGACCTTATTCATAAGGCACAGTCAGGATATAAAAAGGAAGATATTATTGCTGGACTTTGTAAAAGTATAGTCAACAATTATTTGAATAACGTAGCTAAAGGGAAAAATATTTTAGAACCAATTGTTTTTCAAGGAGGAGTAAGTAAAAACAGAGGAGTTGTTAAATACTTCAAAGAAATATTAAAAAAAGACATAACAGTTTTAGAAAATGGTCATTTAATGGGGGCATATGGTGTTGCTATTTTATCCAAAAATAATAATACAGGAAAAATGTATGATTTAAACATAAAAAATATTGAGTTTAAAACAAAAGGTTTTGAATGTAAGAGATGTCCTAATGAATGCGAAATTATTAGAATATATAAAGAAAATAAATTAATAGATAGTTTTGGCAGTAAGTGTGGTAATGTTAGTTAGAGGAAAAAAATAAGATATGTAATATAATATAATAAATACAAAGTTGACAACAAAAAACTTTTAGTGTATAAATATTGTAATATAAAGGAAGTGACATAATGTCTAAATATTTAGTAATAGTTGAATCACCAAGTAAATCTAAAACAATTGAGAAATACTTAGGTAGTGAATATAAAGTTTTGTCGAGTAAAGGGCATATTAGAGATTTATCGACTAAAGGAAAATATGGACTTGGAGTAGATATCGAAAATAAATTTAAACCAGATTACAAGATAATAACTGGGAGAAAAAAAGATATTGAAGAACTAAAAAAGAATGTTAAAAAAGCAGAAAAAGTATTTTTAGCTACTGACCCTGATCGTGAAGGTGAAGCTATATCATGGCATTTGTATGACACACTTGAATTATCTGATGACAAATACGAAAGAGTTGTTTTTAATGAAATAACCAAAAGTGCTGTTATAAATGCCTTTTCTAACTCAAGAAAGATTGATAAGAATTTGGTTAATAGTCAGGAAACTAGAAGAATATTAGATAGAATAATTGGGTTTAGGTTAAGTAAATTGATCCAATCTAAAACTGATGGTTCATCAGCAGGTAGAGTGCAAAGTGTTGCGCTAAAATTAATAGTAGATAAGGAAAAAGAAGTTTTAGCGTTTGTTTCTGAAGAATATTGGACAATTCATGCTGATTTTGAATCATTTGATGCAGAATTATTTGCATACAACAATAAAGAACTCAAAATTAAAAATGAAATTGAAGCTAATGAAATACTATCTAAGCTGAGTAAAGCATTTAAAATTGATAGTGTTGATAAAAAAGAAAAAAACAAAAAATCAAAATTACCTTTTAGAACAAGTACATTACAGCAAGCAGCATCAAATAAACTTGGTATGAGTGCTAAAAAAACTATGACAGTTGCTCAAAAACTATATGAAGGGATTGAGCTTGCAGATGAAACAGTGGGTTTAATAACTTATATGCGTACAGATTCTGCTAGACTTTCAAATGATTTTATATCTAATGCATATAACTATATAGAAGCAAAATATGGAAAGGAATATTTAGGTTCTGTAAAACAAAGTAAAAAAAGTGATAATGTTCAAGATGCCCATGAGGCAATAAGACCAACAAGTCTAGATCGAGATCCTATTTCTGTAAAACCATTTTTATCTAATGATGAATACAAATTATATAAAATGATTTATTATAGAGCTCTTGCTTCGTTAATGGCAGATGCTAAAACTATTAACACTACAATTATTTTAGATAATAACAATTATCAATTTAAGACAACAGGCCAAATAATTAAATTTGATGGGTATTTAAAAGTTTATAGTGAGTATGAGGATGTGTCAGAAACTATTTTACCACCTTTCGATACATATAATAGTAATGTAATAGTTTCTAAAGAAATAAACAAAGAACAACACTTTACTAAACCACCTGCTAGATATACTGAGGCAAGATTAATAAAGGAATTAGAAGAACTTGGAATAGGTAGACCAAGTACTTATTCTACAATAATGGATACAATTAAAAAAAGAGGTTATGTAGAAATTGATGATAAAAAGTTTATTCCTACTAACATAGGAATTGAAATAACTGAAAAACTTCAAGAATTTTTCAATCACATTATTAATGTTGAATATACTGCAAATATGGAATCTGATTTAGATAAAATAGCGGAAGGAAATATTATATGGAATGAAGTTATTGATGATTTTTACAATAAGTTTGAACCTTCAGTAAAAGAAGCATTTAATAATATGCAAAAAAAGGAACCAGAAAAAACTGGAGAAAATTGTCCGCTTTGTAATAATGAATTAGTAATTAGAAAAGGAAAATACGGATACTTTACTGCATGTAGTAATTATCCGGAATGTAAATATATAAAAACAGAACCAAAAACAGTGGTGGAAGTTATTGATTGTCCTAATTGTGATGGTAAAATTGTTGAAAAGAAAAGTAAAAAGGGTAGGTTATTTTATGGATGTAATAATTACCCTAAATGTAATACTGCATATTGGGATAAACCAACTGGAGAAAATTGTCCAGATTGTGCTTCAATGTTAATAGAAAAAAAGGGAAAAATAAAATGTAGTTCATGTTCATTTGAAAAATAGTTATTGTATATAACTATTTTTTTGTTGACCAAGTGCTTTATATTTTGTATAATCAACTTAAGAAGGTGTTATTATGGCAAAATATCAATTAGTAGTTAAAAATATTATTAATAACAAATCTGTGTCAATTAAAATCAAAAGTAAAAATTCATCTCAGATAACAGATAAAGTTAGTTTATATGAAATAGATGCATTAACTTCAAGTTATGAAAATAAACAACATTTTTTAAATGCTTTAAAAGCAAGTAAATGCATTGATTTTGATTATGGGGAAATCTATATTGAATATAACTATAGAGGAATTAGAAGATTGGAACCAATATATAATGATAAACTACTTAAAAAATCAGCACTTGCCTATTTAAATAATAAAAAGGATATATCTTTAATAAATGGGTATAATGAATTTGTTAAAAAATTATTGAAAGATATAATGACAGAAAAATCATTTAATAAAATTATATACAATCCAAATATGAATTATATGCTAAAAGACAAATTATTAGACTATAAAGAACTATGTTTTAAAAATAGTTATACGGTACAAGAAATACAAGATTTGAAATATTTAGAAAAAGATATATATAGATTTATTAATAATTATAGAGTTTTAAGACAATTAAAAACAATATATAATAGTAAAATTATATATAACGATTTGAGCAAACACAATAATTTAAAATTACAAAAAGAAAATAGATATCAAAACCGTAAGATTGAACCTAGAGATTATAATAATACTATTGATGTTTATGAAAGAAATTTTATAAATAAAACGCATACTGATCGTGAGGAATTTTTAAGCGAACATGAGATTATGTTAATGCAAGAAGGCTTACCACCTTACTATTCTGAAAAAGATTATGAATTAGAAGAACAAAAGGAAGAATATGGATTAAAAAAATAAATAACTGTTTGAATTTTTAAAATATTAATGTTATAATGAAAAAGAGCCGAGAGTTCTCAAACGAGGACTCTTATTTTTTGTTTTAGGAGGTAAATATGGCTAAATTTATATTTGTAACTGGTGGAGTAGTATCAGGATTAGGAAAGGGTGTAACTGCATCTTCAATAGCACTTCTTTTAAAAAAAAGAGGCTATAAAGTATTTATGCAAAAATTTGATCCTTATATAAATATTGATCCAGGAACTATCTCTCCATATCAACACGGTGAAGTTTTTGTGACTTATGATGGTGCTGAAACTGATCTTGATTTAGGACATTATGAAAGATTTATTGATGTTGAACTTAACAAAACATCAAATATAACAACAGGTAAAATTTATTCTTCTGTTATTGAAAAAGAAAGAAATGGTGAATATTCTGGGTCGACTGTACAAGTTGTTCCACATATTACCAATGAAATTAAAAATAAAATTAAAGAGGCAGCAGATTCATCAGGTGCTGATATTGTTATAACTGAAATAGGTGGAACTATTGGTGATATAGAATCTCTTCCCTTTATTGAGGCAATAAGACAATTTAGACAAGAAACAGGTAAAGAAAATTCTTTATTTATACATACCACGTTAATACCATATATATATGGATCCTATGAACTTAAAACCAAACCAACACAACATAGTGTTGCAGATTTAAGGTCTTTTGGTATTCAACCAGATATATTAGTATGTCGAACACCAAAAGAGTTAGATCAATCTATTATTAATAAACTAGCACTTTATTGTAGTGTCGATAGTAAAGCAGTTATTGAGGCTATTGACGTTAAAAATATATATGAAATACCAATAAACTTCTATAACCAAAAATTAGATGAAATAGTATGTGAATATTTAAATATTAGAGCAAAAAAAATAAACCTTAGAGAATGGTATGAATTAATAGATACAGTAAACAATTTAAACTCTTCAGTAACAATTGGACTTGTAGGAAAATATGTTGAGTTACATGATGCTTACTTATCAGTAAAAGAAGCACTAATTCATGCAGGATATAAGTTTCATACTAAAATAAATATTGAATGGATAAGTTCAGAATTATTAAAAAAAGAAGAAAACATGAATCAAATATTTAAAAATGTAGATGGCATTATTGTACCTGGTGGATTTGGTGTTAAAGATATTAAAGGAGAAATGAATGCTATAAAATATGCACGTGAAAATAATATACCTTTTTTTGGAATATGTTTAGGAATGCAACTAGCATGTATCGAATTCGCACAAAATGTTTGTAATATTAGTGATGCTAATTCAAAAGAATTTGATGAACAAACAAAAAATCCAATAATTGATTTAATGTTAGAAACTAAAAAAATTAACCAACTAAACAGTACTTTAAGATTAGGAAATTACCCATGTACTATTATAAAAAATACTAAAGCCCATGAATACTATAAAAAAGTTAATATTCAAGAAAGACATAGACATAGGTATGAATTTAATAATAAATACATTAATTTATTTGAACAAAAAGGAATGATTTTCTCTGGCATGAATAACGAAAAAAAATTAGTTGAGATTATTGAACTTGAAAATCACAAATGTTTTATTGGTTGTCAATTTCATCCAGAATTCAAAAGCAGACCAACTAAACCACATCCTTTATTTGAGTTTTTTATAAAAACAAGCATAGAAAATAAATGTAAAGAGAAAAATGTGATATAATGAAGTTAGTGATATTATGGAAATAGATAAATATATTGATAAATTCATTAAATATTTAGAAGTAGAAAAGATGTATTCAATCTATACTGTAATTAATTATGAGAATGATTTAAAAAAATTCAACAATTTTTTAAAAAGAGAATGTATAGAAAATCTTTTAGATATTAATTATAGCATTATTAGAAATTACCTTCTTTATTTAAATGAAAATAAAAACAAAAGTAAAACAGTTACAAGAAATATTAGTACATTAAGATCTTTTTATAAATATTTAATTAAAAATGAAGTTATTATTAATAATCCAATGGCATTAATTTCTAATCCCAAACAAGAAAAAAAACTTCCTAACTTTTTATATTATAATGATTTAGAAAAACTAATTAATACACCGGACGAAAAAGAAGTATTAGGTAAAAGGGATAGGCTTATACTAGAACTTCTTTATTCAACAGGTATACGTGTTAGTGAACTTGCAAATATAAAATTAACTGATATAAATTATTATGAAAACAGTATTAGAATACTTGGTAAGGGAAATAAAGAAAGAATTGTATATTTTGGAAATAAATGTAATATTAAATTACTTGATTACTTAGAAAATTCTAGACCATTAATATTAGAAAGAAAAAAAAAATCTAATGATTACTTGTTATTAAATAATAATGGTGTTAATTTAACCACAGCTGGAATTAGATTAATAATAAACAAGATTGTAAAAAAGTGCTCTTTAAAGTATAACGTTAGCCCACATATGCTAAGACATACCTTTGCAACACATATGTTAAATGAAGGGGCAGATCTAAAAACAGTCCAAGAATTATTAGGACACGAAAATCTTTCAACAACCCAGATATATACACATGTTTCAAATGAAAAATTAAGAAATGTTTATTTAAACTCTCATCCGAGAGCAAGGAGGTAGTATGGCAAAACTTTATTTTAGATATGGTGCTATGAATTCTGGTAAAACAACAGCACTTATACAAACAGCATATAATTATGAAGAAAATGATAAAAAAACAATAATATTAAAAGCCAGTGTTGATACAAAAGGAAAAGACTATATTGTCTCTAGAATAGGTGCGCAAAAAAAAGTAACTAAATTAGTATCTGATGAAAGACTTTATCCTTTCTATAGTGATATCAATAT
>DUWA01000035.1 GCA_012840755.1 Mycoplasmatota bacterium
TAACCTGAAACCTTTATATTATAATCACTATTAAGAGTGTTAAATAACTCCCTAAAATAAATTTCTAATTGTTCTTTATCTTCGAAATCCATTTTTTTAATGTTTTCTTTATTCAAAAAAATAACAATATTATTCTCGTCATTTATATTTATTTTCATAGAATCACCTAATCTAGTTTATGACTTAAAAATAATATTGCAATGTTTTTTATATAATTCTTTCTATCTTTTCTATTACTTCATCTTTTCCTTCTTTTGTAATATTAGAAAAAACAATAAGGTCATCACCTACAACTAAATCTAATTCATTAATTAATAAATTTCTCTGTTTAACATGATGAGTTTTTCCTACTTTATCAGATTTAGTAGCAACTATTGTAACAGGAATATCATAATGTTTTAAAAAATTATACATCATAATATCATCCTTATTTGGTTTGTGTCTAAAATCAAGAAGCAAAAAAACACGTTTCAAAGGTTCTCTATTAGTTAAATAATCTTCCATCATTAATCCAAATTTTTTTTGTTTAACTTTACTTAGATTTGCATATCCATATCCTGGAGCATCTACTAAATAAAAGTGTTCATTTACTAAATAAAAGTTAATTGTTTGTGTTTTCCCCGGTTTAGAAGAAGTTCTTGCATAACTTTTTCTATTAACAATTGTATTAATAAAACTACTTTTCCCAACATTTGATCTACCTACCAATAAAAATTCTGGCAAATTATCAGTTGGGTATTGGCTTCTTCTTACAGCACTTATAACTAAATTAACCGATGTTATTTTCATCTATACCACCTTTTCATAATTCGTTTGAAACCAATACATTATATCATTTTATTAATCCTTTGTCAAAATTATAGCATAATAAAAGAATTGAGATTTATAGAATTAAAAAAATATGCTTTTCGTAAGATCAGCATATTTTCTATTGCCAATATTTATTTTTTCTCATTAAACATTTCACTAATAGTTGTACCTAGAGTTGCTAAATTTTGTAAGTCTGATGGTACAATTATTTTTGTTGCTTGACCATTTGCAATATCCTTTAATGCCTCAAGACTTTTTAATATTAATACAGCCTGATCAGCTCCTGCCTCTTTTATTAATCTGATAGAATCAGCTTCCGCTTGTTTTACCTTCAAAAGTGCTTCTGCTTCACCTTCAGCTGTTCTGATTTGAGATTCCCTGTGAGCCTCTGCACGCAGAATCGCACTTTCCTTCTCACCTTCTGCTATTAAAATACTAGATCTTTTTTCACCCTCTGCACGTAGAATCGCCTCACGACGTTCACGTTCAGCTCTCATTTGTTTCTCCATAGCTTCTTGAATTTCCCTTGGTGGTAATATATTTTTAAGTTCAACTCTTGTAATTTTAATACCCCAAGGATCCGTTGCCTCATCCAAAATTGAACGCATTTTAGAATTAATTATATCACGTGAAGTTAAAGTTTGATCAAGTTCAAGTTCTCCAATAATATTACGAAGTGTAGTTGCAGTTAAATTTTCTATTGCATTAATTGGGTTTTCAACACCATATGTATATAATTTTGCATCTGTGATTTGAAAATATACAACCGTATCTATTTGCATCGTAACATTGTCTTTCGTAATAACTGGCTGTGGGGCAAAATCTTTAACAATCTCTTTCAAAATAACTCTATTTGAAATTCGATCAATAAACGGCATTTTAAAATGTAATCCATTTTCCCATGTCTTATGGTAAGAACCTATTCTTTCAATAACATAAGATTTTGCTTGTGGCACTACCTTAACATTAGGTATTATTATAAAACCAACTAAAATTAATAAAATAACTAATATATCCATTTAATTTTCCTCCTTTTTTTCTTTAACTATTAATTTAACACCATCGATTTTTAAAATTTCAACAATACTACCTTTATTTATTGTTTTATCACTCATAGCTGTCCATAATTTACCATCCACCTTTACTTCTCCAAAACTGTTTTTATCAATATCTTCGGTAACAATTCCTTTCATACCAATAACTCTATCAATATTCGTACGAACTTTTGAATCATCTAAGTACTTTTTAAGTACTGGACGTGTTGTTATTAAAAGTAAGATTCCAATAATAACAAATGCACCAAATTGAATCAAAATATTATCAGTTATAAAAGTTAAGATTATGGAAACTATTGCACTTATTATAAACCATACAGTTGTTAAATTAACTGTTAAAAACTCTATAAATGTTAAAAGTAAAATTATACATAACCATATATAAGCCATACAATCACCTAATTTAATTATACTATAACTTTAGAATAAAACAACAATATTCGACAAAAACACATAATAAATTAATTATTTGTAAATTTATATTTTAAATTGTTGTATAAGTTATAAGCAACAATTTAAGATTATCCGACACTATTACCTTTAATGGCTCTTAAACTCTTTTCTTGTTATTCATAGCATATCTATTTCACCTTTACAAAGAAATCAATTTCCTTAGTTGATTTATTCGGTTCAATAATAAATAGTGTTGGTGAATAAAAATCACTAATACTATTTTATTTAATAAAAGACATAAATTTGATACTATGTAATTGAAAAAAAACATGGAAAGGATCATTAATGGTTAAAAACACAAAATTATTGAAGGATTTTTGACTTATAAGCCTTATTTCTGCCCTTCTTGTGGTATTATTAATGTTTCTTCTAATGACATCATTAAATGGGGCTTTATAAAAAATTGTAAGATTAAAATTCCTAATATTTCTAACCGTAAATCTTTACTTATACTTCATAAATAAAGATTTTTATGTAAACATTGTAATAATACTTTTATCGCTGAAACTAATTTAGTTAATAGAAACAAAAATATTTCTAATGATTCTGAATTACTTATTAAACTTGAATTTATGAAAAAACAATCTGAAAAAGATATTGCTGAAAGAGTTAATGTTTCTGTTTCTAAAATTGATAGAGTTCTTAATGATATTTCTTCTCATAATGTTTTAAGACACCAATACCTGCCTATTAGTATGAACTGGATACTAAAGATACCAAAAGTAAAATGAATTTTAATATTACTAGTAATGATTCCGGTAATATATTTGATATCCAAAGCTCTAAGAAATCGTTAGATTTAGAAAAATATTTTAGAAGATATCCTAAAACAGAAAGAGATAAAGTTAAACTTATTTCTACTGATTTTTATTCTGGATACATACATATAGCTGAGATGTTATTTAAAAGCGATGATGTTGTTATTGATAGGTTCCATATTGTTACTCAGGTTTATGTCGCTTTAAATTCTTGCAAAATTGGTTTATGTAAAAATAATAATCCTATTATAATAAACTTAAGAATCTATAGAAATTAATACTTAAAAATAATTGCTTTTGGGTACAGAAAATATGATCACTATATAGCTAGAATTTTCTTAATTAAAGGCATTATAAAAGAGTGGTTTTATTCACTCTTCATAATCAATTCATTTATCGAATTTATTGTCCACCAACACTATTTGACCAAGAACCGATACTTCTAATTTTATAACCAATGCAAACCCTCCCAAAAATACGGAAAAGTTTGTTTTATTTTCATCTGGTGGAGCTGAGCGGAATTGAACCGCTGTCCGAAATTAATCCAATATAAGCTTCTACAAGTTTAGTCAATTATTAATTGTCCTAATAAATGTTAGTAATTGACAACTCATTTATTAGTAAGCTTTTAAAATTCGCTATTATCTCAAAGCTAGATAATAGTATATCCCATTAAATCGAGCCCCTCTAAATTCCCATGGGAATGAAATAAAGAAGGGCTGTATTGCCTATTTCTATTAAGCGAATGCTGGTGCAAAAGCACTAGCAAATACATTTTTTAAATTTTTTCCATTTATTGTTTTGTTGCACGTAACGAGTGCCTTCGGCTTGCCACTTATACCCAACTAATCCCGTCGAAACCAATCAGCCCCATGTATAAAGATTATATCATAATTTTTGATATAATCAAGTTTTTATCTTGTTATTCTTCTATAAATTTTATTAATTCTTCATTAAATTTATCACGTTCATCATAAAAAAGAAAATGTCCACTTTTTTCAAATTTTACAAGTTTTGATCTTTTTATTCCTTTTTGCTGTGCAATTGCTAACGGAAATAAACATACTTTATCATAAATACTATGAAGAATTAGTGTTGGAACATTAATTTTTCCCAAATCATTAAATAATTCTTCATCATTAATCCAAGTTTTTGCAATTGCTATAGTTGCCCAACTAGATGCTTCTAAACCTAAATTAAAGATCCAATCAGAAAACTCTTTTGTTACATATTGATAAAATATCATATCTCCAAATTGTTTCAACATCTTAGGTCTATCATTATATGTATCATTTATTATCTTTGTTACATCTTCTTTAAGAAGACCATATGGAAAATAATCTCTTTGAATAAGACTTGGTACGGCTGCTGCAAAAAGCGCTAATTTAGATACATTATATCCATTATATCTAGCCATATATCTGATACAAATTGCACCACCAGTTGAATGTCCAGCTAATATAATATCTTCTAATCTAAGGGCTTTTATAACATTATAAAGATCATCAGCTAATTGATCGTAGGTATATCCATTAAAAGGTTTATCTGAATTACCAAAACCTCGATAATCTATTCCTATACATCTATATCCAAATTCTGATAATTGATTAAATTGATACTCAAACAATTTATGGTTACCTGGCCAACCATGAACAAATAGTATTGTTTTTTTACCTTTTTGATTGACATCATGAACATATATTTTCACATTGTCCTCAACACTAATATAATATCCCATATCCATTCTCCATTTCAAATATCCTTTATAAATCATATTTAAATTGGAAATAGTTATTACAATTTAAAACGTCATGTATGACGTTTATTTTTTTATATGTTTTCTTATTTCTCTTTCTATATCGCGTTGTTTAATAGATTCTCTTTTATCATATTCCTTTTTACCTTTACATAATCCTATTAATATCTTTGCTTTGTTTTTTACAAAATATAATTTTAATGGAATTAAAGTATACCCCTGTAACTGAATTTTATTAAATATCTTTGATATTTCATTTTTATGAAGTAATAATTTTCTAGTTCTTGTTTCTTCATGATTAAATCTATTCCCTTCTTCATACGGACTAATATGCATATTAAGTATAAACATTTCTTTATTTCTTATTATCGCATAACTATCCTTAAGATTAGTATTCCCTCTTCTTATAGATTTAATCTCAGTTCCTGTTAAAACAATACCAGCTTCATATGTTTCAATAACTTCATAATCATATCTTGCTTTTCTATTTATTATTTCCATAAACACTCCTTTAACTGCCATTTACTTTTATCGTACTATCATATTTTTTTATTATTGATGTATAGTCTGATTCTAGTTCTTTATAACCCATTAAAATATTATCATCTAATATATCAAAAGGTATTACTTTAAAGTCTTTAAAATTCTTATAGTATGTATATAATAGTTTTGTATCAACATTACTTATATTTACGCTAACATGTCCTTTATAATTTACTTTCTTGATTTCTAAGCTTACCATTGCTCCTATCAATTTTTCAATTCCAACTTGTGCTGATATAAAGTTTCCTAGAGAATAAATAACTAAAGTATCATTTATATATTCAATTGGCTGTATAACATGAGGATGATGTCCAATTATTATATTTACACCTAAACTTGATAAATATTCAGCAATTTGTTTTTGATTTTTATTAGGTTCATGATTATATTCTTCCCCCCAGTGCATTGAAACTATTATTATATCAACTTTATCTTTAACCTGTTCTATATCCTTTTTCACTTGGTTTTCACTATAAATATTTACCAAATATTCTTTTCCATTTGGAACTTTTAATCCATTAGTAAAAATAGTATATGATAAAAAAGCTATTTCTATATCATTAACACTATGGGTTTCAATATTATTTCTATCTTCAAAAGAATAGCTACATCCACTATATATTACATCCTTACTATTCCAATAATCTAATGAATGTAATATTGCTTTTTCGCCTTTATCTAAAGTATGATTATTAGCAAGTGATACCATATTAAAACCAACATCAACTAATTCATCGCCTATTTCTTCCGGTGAATTAAAAAGCGGATAAGTAGATAAACCTAAATCCTTACCACCTATTATTGTTTCCTGATTATAAAATGCTAAATCATAATTTTTTACATATGGTCTTATATTTTCAAACATTTCACTAAAATCATATTGGTCGTTGTTTATATATGCATCTTTGTAAATTGCTCCATGTATTAAAGCATCACCAACCATTATTAATGATAGTTTATGCTCACTATTTTGATTATCAGTACTCGGAACATATTTCTTTTCAACAACTCTTTTATTAATGCAAGATACTACAAATAAAATACTACCAAATAATAATAATATTTTAAATGTTTTTTTCATATTTCTCCTATCTTTTTAATTAGATACTATAAAGTCTATATTTCCAGCTAATTTAGAAGCAGACTTCACTTTTACCTTAATTTTTTGTCCAATTTGATATCTTTTTCCTTTACTTCTACCAACTAAACTAAATGTTGCCTCATCGTATATATAATTATCATCACTTAAATCATCACTTCTAACAAGTCCTTCAATCAAATTAGGTAGTTCAACAAATATACCAAATGACATTACACTAGATATTATTCCTTCATATTCTTCACCGATATGATCTAACATATATTCTGCTTTTTTCATATCATCAACTTCTCTTTCACATTCTATCGCAAGTCTTTCCATTATAGATGATTGTCTTGCTATTTGAGGAAGTTGCTTTTCATAGTATTCTATAGCATTTTCGAAATCGGTTTTAAATAAATATTTACGAAGTAATCTATGAACTATTGTATCTGGATACCTTCTAATTGGTGAAGTAAAATGAGTATAATTTTTGCTAGCAAGTCCATAATGACCTATATTTTGTTCGGAGTATATGGCCTTTTGCATACTTCTTAATAGAATTCTTGATAATATAGGATATTCTTTTTTTGTTTTTAATTGTTTTAAAATACCTTGCATAGTTTTAGGATGAATATCCTTTATTTTACCATCTATTTTATATCCAAATAAACTAACTAATTTTAAAAAAGTATTAATTTTTTCTTCACTAGGCTCGCCATGTACCCTATATATAAAAGGAAGAGACATATGATATATATGGGTCGTAATTGTTTCATTAGCCGTAATCATAAAATCCTCTATAAGATTTTCACCTTCACCTCGATATCTTAAAACAACATCATACGGTTTTCCTTTTGTGTCAACTAAAATTTTAGATTCATCTATATCAAAATCAATATATCCTCTATCGATTTTATTTTTTCGAAGAATTTTAGCAAGTTGTCCCATCCCGTTTATCATATGTTTATATTCTTCATATCCTTCTGGCACAATTCCTTCTTCTAAAATTTTATTCACATTTTTATATGTCATTTGTTTTTTAGAATGAATTACACTTTCAAATATATCATAATCTACTATATTACCTTTATTATCTATTTCCATCACACATGATATGGCTAATCTATCAACACCGGGATTTAATGAGCAAATTCCATTCGATAAGGCTTGCGGATACATTGGAATAACTCTATCTGTTAAATATACACTAGTTCCTCTTAAATATGCTTCTTTATCTAAATTAGAACCTTCCTTTACGTAATAATCCACATCCGCAATATGAATTCCTAATTCCATATTTCCATTTTCTTTATATTTAAAAGAAACAGCATCATCTATATCCTTAGTATCATCACCATCTATTGTTACTATATTTTCATCTCTTAAATCAATTCTTCCGTGCATATCAACATCTCTTACTTCTGTTGGTAATTTTGCAACCTCTCTTAAAACTTCCTCTGGAAATTCACTTCTGATTCCTAGACTATTTACAATTGATAAAATATCAACTCCAGGATCATTTTTATGACCTAATATTTTTACAATTTCTCCAATGTAGCAATTTTCTTTTTTATTATAATTTGAAATTTTTAGAACTACTTTGTGCCCATTCGCAGCACCATTAGTTTTATTTTTATCAACTTTTATATTAATTTTAATTTTAATATCATCTAATTTCACATATGGTTTTCCACTCTTGTAATAAAATTCTCCGACAAAAACATTAGTTTTTCTTTCAATTACTTTTTGAATTCTTCCCTCTTGATCCATTCCTTTTTTAGAAATTATCTCAACAACTACTTTATCTCCGTGTATCGCACTATTCATATTATTCGGAGCTATAAAAATATCATGATCATTTTCTATATCAACAAATCCAAAACCCTTTCGATTAACAACTAACGTACCAATTTTTAAGTTTGAGTTATTAAATAACATATAATTA
>DUWA01000036.1 GCA_012840755.1 Mycoplasmatota bacterium
AGAAAACTAAATTAAAGAAAAAATTATCAATAAGGCATGCAAAATATTGGGAGAATGATTCGTTATACATCCATCTTGATAATATAGATTTATTTGTAGAATATTACGGAAAAATATTAAATGATTGTACATATGATAATCCGGAAAAAAGATTATTTGATATTAGTGGGTATCATTATTACAACGAAAAAGATGTTGAAAAAATCATAAATAAAATTATAGAAGAGAAACTCAAAGACTATGATAAATTTTTAAAGTGGTTAGAAGTTTCAAAATCATATAACGGATTTTATTTTGTTGGAATTTAAAATAGCTTAATAAAGTCATCCATTTCGAGAGTGCGCTGGTTTTTACAAGGGGTGCGTTAAATTTTAGAGGTGTGCGCCAGTGTATCAAAACAGGTCACCCAACACATGTAAGATGATCGGTTTGATACAATATGTGTCAGACCTTTTTTTATTTTATAACGTGATAGTAATCACATTATCTCAATCCACCAAAACTCAAGTTTTTAAGAAAATCATAGAACATAGCCCTTTTTCAGCACTTTTTAAGTTTTAGGCTTAACACTCTACACGATTACCTTACAATTTACACGATTAAATCGTGTGAAGTGTGTTCCCCACTAGTTTAACAAATAATAAATGTTGGTCGCATTGAGCAAAACGCTAATAAATGATATAATTTTATAGTAAAGGTATAGCATTATTATGTAATAAAAAGAGTGTTAATACTACAAAATCATAAAGGAGGGTTTGATTATGGATATTAATTATAATGAAGAAAAAACAAAAAAATTAATTGATAAATTTATAAACACAATTAAAGACAAAAACCCTATAAAATTATTAAAGAAAATGTATATATATAAATTTTTAGTTGCTTATGGTAAAAGCGATGGCTTAAGTCATCTTAATTTAACAATTTTAACAAATATGATTACTTACTTAATATCACTTTATCAATCTGTAGAGCTGAATATAACCAAGTCTAAAGAGATAACTCTTGAGACTCTAGAAGGCATCATTGCACTATTTGAAGAAGTATATATGCATAGTTCTATGGATAATGAATTCTCTTTTGATTCAAAAGTAACGTCACTAAAAGATGTGGCTAGTGGTATTTCATATCCTATGATAACAATAGAGTTAATTATAAGTTTACTATCTACTCAAGAAGAACTGATAAAAGAGGAATATCAAGTTAGTATTGAATTTTTATTTTCAGAGTTAGTTCATTTGTCACGAATGATAAGAGGGCTTCCTATAGAAATAAGTCTGGATGGAGAGGATTTGTTTAATAAAGTAAACAAAGAATTACCTGACTCATATTTTGATTTAAGAAAACAAACAAAGCTTCCACTAAAGTTGTTAAAGGAATTATCAAAGCCGATTAATAACACTACTGATTATTTAACTAGAGAAGTATATGCAGGATGGCCAAATATAGATACTCCTTCAAAATTTAATCCCTTATTAGAATATAAAGATAGTTTTTATGCATTTGACCATAACATTATATTTGATCATCTATATAGGAATATTCAAAGACAAGTCATTAAGGAAGACAAATTTAAACAAGAGCAATGGAATAAGAACCAACAAATAAGTTCCGAAAGCTTAGTTTCTCATATATTTAGTCAAGTATTAAAAGATTCAAAACAATATAAAAATAATTTTTATTATGAAAGTAAAAACAAAAGGTTAGAAAATGATTTGCTAATTGTAGATAATGATTTATTGTTAGTAGTAGAAATTAAGGCAGGTTCTTTTAGCTATAGATCAGCTGTAGCTGACAGCGAATCTCATGAAAAATCAATACAAAGTCTTATAGATAAACCACAAGCTCAAGTCCAAAACTTTATAGATAATTTAAAGGATAAAAAAGCATTAAAAATTTATGATGAAAATAAAAATCATATTGAAACAATTAACATCAGCAAATTTAATTATATTATTGGGATAACAGTTACAATAGACCATTTTAACGAAATTACAGCGACTTACTATAATACGGATGATGATAAGATCGTGGCATTGCCTATAAGTATTTATGATTTGTTTATTTTAGTTAAGTATTTTAATAGCAAGTTTGAATTTATTCACTACTTATTATTTAGAATGGGACAATTTGCATCGGGAATGTTAGTGGCTGATGAACTTGTTTATTTAGAAATGTATATTACAAATCACCATTTTAATCAAATGATTATAGAGGAGAAAGAAAGATTAAATGCTGGTCTTATAATGACAGATCCAACAGTGGAAACGATTGATAAGTATTTTAATAAGTATCCAATGTTAAATAAAAGAGATAAACCAATTAAAAAAATTCATGGTGATATAAAAAGAATGATAAGAGTTATTTCGGATAAAGAAGGAGATACATTTGCTGCATGCACCACCTTACTTGAAATTCCATATGAACTTCAACGAGATGTTATTAAAGAATCTAAGAAGAAAGCTGAATGGGGGAATAAAAATAAAAAATTTGGATTTGGAACAACTGGTAATGATAGAATTCAAGTAACCATTGGATATATAGAAATAAACAGATTAGAAAAATTTAATTTGAATTATATGTTTGATGAGTTAACAGCAAGTCATCCTAATAAAGACAATGTAATGATATGTCCAATATATGACAGAAAAACAAAAAAGATAGTAGATGTTTTATTTAAAAGTAAAATGATAAATCATATTTAATCATTTATAGCGCCACCATTTACAATTCATTTAAATAATTCTAAGATTACAATTTAATAACATAATAATGCAATTAACGACTGGTTAGAATATGACCAAGTCGTTTTTTTTATATATAAACATAAAGAAATTAATAATAAAACCGGCAATTTATACTTCTACTTGCCATTAACCTTTGAGGGGACATATGTTCTCTAACAAAAAGGAGGAAAGAAAAAATGGAAAACAAAATTAAATATGATTATTTTAAAGAGGAAGAATTAGATGAAGATGGATTACCACCAATTCTAACTTTAACTAAAGAATTGTTTGAAAACCTACCACCATTAGCACCAGAATTAATTGAAGGAGTATTAAGGCAAGGACATAAGATGTTAATCTCTGGTGCATCTAAAGCAGGTAAAAGCTTCTTATTGATACAACTTGCCATAGCGCTTGCTAAAGGATCTGAATGGTTAGGGTTTAAATGTAAGAAGTCAAGAGTTTTATATGTCAACTTAGAAATCGATAAAGCAAGTTTTTTTAATAGATTTGCTGTAGTCTTAAAAAGACTTGGATTAAAAACAACTAAAGAAGACTATTTGTATACTTGGAATCTAAGGGGTAAAGCAAAGCCTCTTGATAAATTATTGCCAACATTAATTAGAAAAGTCAAAAGTCATAGTTTCGATGCGGTTATTATAGATCCTATTTATAAAATAATAACTGGAGATGAAAATAAAGCAACAGATATGGCAAGGTTTACTAACTTGTTCGATAAGCTTTGTATGGAAACAGGAGCAGCAGCAATATACGCTCACCATCACTCAAAAGGTGCACAAGGCTATAAAAAAGCAATGGATAGAGCTTCAGGTTCAGGAGTATTCGCAAGAGATCCGGATTCACTCTTAGATATTATTGAACTTGTTTTAGAAGATAATTTTAAAGAGCAATATGTAGATAATAAAAATATGACTGCATGGAGACTTGAAAGCAGTCTTAGAGAGTTTGCTAACATTGCGCCAGTTAACTTTTGGTTTGACTATCCAATTCATATAGTAGACAAAGAGGGATTGTTAAAGAAGAATTATGCTACAGGAGAGCCAAGAGCAAACCTACTATTAAGTGGTAAGAGAAAACAAACACCAGAATCAAGAAAAGAAGAATTTGATGAAGCTTTTGATATTAATGTTGAAGAAGATGGAACTTGTAGAGTGGCTATAATGGCAGAATATTTAGGCGTTTCAGATAAAACCATTAAAAACAGAATAAAAGAATTCTCGGAAGAATATGTAAATAAGCGTGGTGTTGTATCAAGAATAAGCGAAGTGGAAAATAGGGAATAACAGTAGATTTCCATAAAAAAGTAGTGAAATGGAATATAGGTAAAAACTACCTTTCTGCCATCTGGCAAAAAAAGTGGAAAATAGGGCTTATATATAGGAAGTACCTTCACTATACTAATGCATCGTTTGTAGGATAGGGCTTTTGAGCCTGCCCTATCCCAAACAAATGCATCAATAGTTATCACCACCTTTCTTCAAATTTAAAAAGTAATCAACTGGTTAACTATTACAACTTTTCAATGGTATTTTATTAAAAGTTTGAAAAGAGAATCACTCAACACATGTGCGTATAGGTGTGTAGGTGAAAGCAAAAAAAGAAGTAGATCCCCCCTTATGTGATTTTAGAAGTCTCAAAGGGGACCGCAGGGGGGGGCATTTAAAAAACACGAGGCACTATTTTTGAAAATATGAAATTTAGATTTTGAGTATTGAACTATTTATAAGTGGTTATTAGTCTATTAAACATATCAACGATTTAAA
>DUWA01000037.1 GCA_012840755.1 Mycoplasmatota bacterium
AGTGAAACTAATATAATTAGATATTTAAATACAATTTTTAATATAAAATTAGGATCAACTTCTGCTATAAATGAAAGATTAAAAAAAGAAGGAGTTATTAATTCTAATATTGAAATAAATAATATGGGAGGAATTTCACATTATGTAGTAACTATCTTTGCCGAAACTCAAAAAGTTGATTATTTTATAAATGAGGTTGAAAAAGAACTATCAAATTTAGAAATAACTGAAAAGGAATTAAATAGAAAGAAAAAAACTATGATTAGTTCTTTAATATATATAAGTGATAATATATATAAATTGAATTCTAAAATTATGAATGATTTAATAAAATACAAAAAAGTACTATATAATTCATATAGCGAAATAGAAAGTTTAAATATCGAAGAATTAAAAAGTTTATTAAAACAAATTAATTTCAATAACAAAACTATATTTATTATTGAACCAAAAGAATAAAGATTATTGCAATTTATTAAAAAATGTGATAAATTATTATGTAGCTAGAGGAGGATTAATATGGAAACATTATTAATTATCGTATCAATTTTATTAATATCTATTGTTTTACTACAAAGTGGTAAAGCAGAAAGTGCTTCTAATGCTATTAGTGGTGGAAATGATAGTTTATTTGTTAATAGAAAAGAACGTGGTGGAGAATTATTTATAAGTAGGCTTACATTAGCTCTTGGAATTGCATTTTTTGCAATCTGTATGATAATTGGTTTTTAATGTAAATATTCTTAATATTAATGGAATAATAGATAATTTCTATTATTTTTTTTTTATAATTTGATATAATAAATAAAGGGTGTTTTAATATGAAAAATATTTATGGATACACAATTGAGAAACTAGAACAATATTTTACTAACATAAATGACAAAAAATTTAGAGCAATTCAAATATATGAGTGGCTTTATAAAAAAAGAGTTACTAGTTTTGATAGTATGAATAATATAAAAAAAGAGATAATTGAAAAACTAAAAAAAGATTTTTCAATTAGTAATATAGAAATTATAAATAAACAAACAGATAAAGACGTAGTTAAATATCTATTTAAACTTGAGGATAATAGTAAAGTGGAAGCTGTTTTAATGAAACATGATTATGGAAACAGTTTATGTGTATCAAGCCAAGTTGGCTGTAATATGGGTTGCGCGTTTTGTGAAAGTGGAAGACTTAAAAAGGTTAGGAATCTAGAAGTACATGAGATGGTATTACAAATTCTTACAGTAGAAAAAGATTTAAATATCCGTGTTTCACATATAGTTGTAATGGGGATAGGTGAACCATTCGATAATTATGATAATCTTATGGATTTTCTAAATATTATTAATGCTCCTAAAGGAATAGATATAGGTGCTAGACACATTACTGTCTCAACATGTGGTATAGTACCAAAAATAAAAAAGTTTGCTCGTGAACAAAAACAAGTAAATTTGGCTATTAGTTTGCATGCACCTAATGACAAAATAAGAAATAAAATTATGAAAATAAATAAAGTTTATACCATAAATGAAATTATTGAGTCTGTAAAAGAATATATAAAGCTTACTAATAGGAGAGTAACGTTTGAATATATAATGCTTTATAATATTAATGATTCTATTGAAAATGCAGTTGAACTTTCAAAAATTCTAAAAGGCATTAATTGTTATGTTAATATAATTCCATATAACGAAACAAGTAATATAGAATTTAAAAAAAGTCCTAAGGAAAGAATAATGGCATTTTATGATATATTAAAGAAAAATAATATAAATGTAACAATTAGAAAGGAATTTGGTTCTAAAGTATCTGCAGCATGCGGACAATTAAGATCAAATTACGAGGAGGAAAACTAATGGAATATGCATATAGGACAGATCCGGGTAAGGTTCGCGATCATAATGAAGATAGTGTTATTGTCTTAAAAAACTCAAATGGCGAATATTTACTTGCAGTTGCTGATGGTATGGGGGGACATAAAAACGGTGAAATTGCTTCATCTATAGCTATTTCAAATATAGGTAAACGTTTTTCTAATATCAGTAGTGTTGGAAATAAAGAAGATGCTATTAATTGGATAAAGGATATAGTAAGTGAGGCTAATGTTCAAATATATAAATATACAAAAGATCATCCAGAAAGTTTAGGAATGGGAACAACGGTAGTATTAGCAATTGTTACAAAAGATTTTTTACTTTTTGGCAACATTGGTGATTCATCTGGTTATGTTTTAAAAAAAGGTAAAATTCATAAAATAACAACTGATCACACACTAGTTAATTTACTTGTTAAATCTGGAGAACTAACTGAAGAAGAAGCAAAAGATCATCCAAGAAAAAATGTATTAATGCGTGCACTTGGCGCTCAAACAACTGTTGAGATGGATATATTTGATGTTGAGACAGATGTAGATGGAATATTTTTATGCAGTGATGGACTTACAAATATGTTAGATGATGAACAAATTAATAAAGTACTTACTAGTGATATTGATATTGAAGAAAAAATTAATAAATTAATATTAAAAAGTAACAATAGGGGCGGAAACGATAATATTTCGATAGCCTTTTTAGCAAAGGTAGGTGTATAGTATGATAATAAAAGGACAAAAAATTAATGACAGATATCAAATTATAAGAACTATCGGTGAAGGTGGAATGGCAAATGTTTATCTTGCTTTTGATACTATATTAGAAAGAAACGTTGCAGTTAAAATATTAAGAGGAGATCTAGCTGATGATGAAAAGTTTGTAAGAAGATTTCAAAGGGAAGCTATATCAGCAAGTTCATTATCACATACTAATATTGTAGAAATGTATGATGTAGGTGAAGATGATGGAAAATATTTTATAGTAATGGAGTTTGTTGATGGTAAAACTTTAAAAAGTCTTATTAAAAGAAGAGGTGCTCTTACTGTTCATGAGGTTATTGATATTATGCTTCAACTAACTTCAGGTATTGCTCATGCGCATGAAAGCTATATTATTCATAGAGATATAAAACCACAAAATGTAATGATAATTGAAGACGGAACTGTAAAAATAACTGATTTTGGTATTGCAATGGCTCTAAATAGTAATGAACTTACCCAAACTAATTCTGTAATGGGATCTGTTCATTATCTTCCTCCTGAACAAGCAAACGGAACAGGAAGTACCATTAAAAGTGATATATATTCACTAGGAATTCTAATGTTTGAATTATTAACAGGAAAAGTACCATTTAAAGGTGATAATGCTGTTGAGATAGCAATCAAACAAATGAAAGATAAAATACCTAGTGTTTGCGAAATCAACCCGGATATTCCACAAAGTTTAGAAAACATTATTTTAAATGCATGTGGAAAAAACCCTAAAAATAGATACAATTCAGTATTAGAAATGCATGAAGACTTAAAAACCGCACTTGATCCTGAAAGGATGTATGAAGAAAAAGTGGTTTATAAATATCCAGAGCAAGATGATATTAAACAAGAAACACCAAAAAAAGAAGGAATGGGGGTATTTATGAAAAAAGGAAAAAAGAAAACTAATAATGAACAATCAAAAGAAATTTCTAAAGCAGAAAAAAGAATTAACATGGCTATTATAATTTCGTCTATGATTTTATTTGTAATAGCAAGCTTATTTTGTATATTTTTAATTATTTATCCAAGACTACATGAGGTAAAGGATATAGTTATACCAGATGTTAAAAACATGACACTAATAGATGCAGAAAAGATACTTTTGGATGCTGGCTTAAGAGTTAATATTGATACTATCGAAAAAAATAGTGAACAAATTAAGGAAGGTAATGTTGTTGGAACAAAACCTGAAATAAGTAGAACTGTAAAAGCTGGAACAGAAATAACTATAATAATTTCTACAGGTAGCCAGAAAATAGAAATAGAAGATTATGTAGGTCAAAACTATTATGAAGTAAAAGCTAAACTAGAAGAAAAAGGTTTACTAGTAACTATTGATAAAAAAGAAGTAGAAGATGATAAAATAAAAGATAATATAATTTTAGAACAAAATATAAAAGCTGGAACAGAGGTTAAAAAGGGAAGTCAAATCATACTTATAATTCCTGATAAAATAACACAATATCCTGACTTTGTAGGAGAAGAGTGGACTGTTGAAGATATCCGTGAGTTTTGTAAAGAATATAATATTAATTTAACTATTACAACAAAAGAGACTTCTGAATATCCAGATGGTACTGTAATAACACAAAACAGAGCTCCAAAATCAAAAGTTATGGCTAATACAACATTAAAAATAACAGTAACTAAAGTTCCTGTTGTAGATGATGTTTTGGATAATTTTGAGGAATAATATGAAGGGAAAAATAATTAAAGTATTAAGCAATGATTACACAGTTTTAAGTAATAATAATAAATATATATGTAAGGCAA